>JBCCGX010000360.1:0-8840 GCA_039029035.1 Acidobacteriota bacterium
CCTGGATCGAACGGACCTACCACCAGCGCCGACGCCAGACCCGCCTCGGCCGGTTGACCCCGGCCGAATACGAAACAATCATGACCCCTCAACCGGCACTCGCCGCCTAAGCAACCTGACACCTCAAATCGCGGCAGTCCCTACCGTTGCGACGTCAGGTACCTCCCGGTTGCTCCGTCAGTCGGGCTGATCAGCTCCTCCGGCGACTATTCCTAGCCTCCGCTGAATCTCGATAAGAGAGACCGGAGCCGCAGTGGGCCGCCAGGACCAGGCCGTGGCGCGAACCGCAGGACGAGCGGACCTGGTGTTTTGGGCTCGGGAGGCTACGGCGCCTATAGATCCATCTGTATCGAGTCTCCAGTTGTTGGGGTGCGTCGATCGCTTGAAGGCCCCGGTCCTCTTACCCGGGGCCTTCGCCCATTTTGGCCTCCCTGTTCCTTGGCGAGGTCGAGCCCCAACAACAACACTGGAAGCCTTGGGACAGGCGACCGGACCCACAAGACGAGTAAGAGCGTCACAAGTCCGGTCGCCCCAGGGCCGCCCAACACTAGGAGACCTCCGGTGACAGCCAACGGCCACCCCGACAACTCAGAAGCAGCTCAACACCGGTCAACCGCACCACGGTCGGTCACTGCGCAACCAACAACTCAACGAGACGCCACGCGACCGGCCGAACCCTGGCTGATCTTCAGCTTCGTCCTGGCCGTACTAGTCGTTGTGGTAGCTGCGACGGCGATCGGGATCGATACCAACGGCCTGACTGCGATCACTGCGGCGACGGTCGCCATCGTCGGCGCCGCTGTCGCTGCGTACAAGACTCGGCCATGACAACCGCTGAACCAGGCATCGAAGATCTGTATCGGCAATGGGAGCCGACCATCAGATCGCATGCAAGGCGACACGCCCCCTTCGCCCGCAACGGCCTGACCGCCGAAGATCTTGCGCAGGCGGCAGCCCTCGCCTTCGTGGCTGCATTCGAACGCTGGAACCGGGATCATCCTGGCCACAAGGCATGGATGCGTCGAGTGATAAACACCGCCATCACCGATGCGCTGCGTTCTCAGCAGACAGCAGTCCGACTCCCACGCCAGGTCTGGACGCTTCGTGTTGATGCTGCAACGACCGAAAGCGAACTCACTCAAAAGCTGCGACGGACGCCGTCCACAGTTGAACTCGCTGAGGCCCTGAACGAGCATCCCGACAACATCATCGAGATGCAATCGAAGACTGCTCCGCCCAAGTCTCTGGACGAAAGACGGCCAGATAGTGGCGACCTGGCCCTCGAACTGGCTGATGCCGGCTCGTGGGAGATGGAGGACAAAATCACCGTTCGCCTAGAACGCCAACGGCACGTCGCCAAGATCCTCTCGACCCTACCAACCCCGAATGCGAAGGTCATTCGGCTCAAGTGGGGTCTCGATGCCAACGGCTACGAACTCGACAACAAAGACATTGCCAAGAAACTAGGAAGGTCCACCGAGTGGGTACGACTACGACTGCGGCAAGCCGAACACCACATCCACCTCGTTGGACTCGATCGATCCCGCCGCCGCGACCTCAGACTTACTGCCGAGGACATTGAAGCGCTCCTACTTACTAGTGACCTCGCCTTCTACGACCTCAGACACGCGGACATCGCTAGGGCGGACCTCACCCGGGCGGATCTGACCGGGGCGGACCTCACCGAGGCCAACCTCACGAAAGTGAAGCTCATCCGGGCAAACCTGAGCAGGGCCAACATCGCAGAGGCGAGGCTCACCGGGGCGGATCTGTCCGGGGCGGACCTCACCGGTGCCAACATCGCAAAGGCGAAGCTCGTCGGCGCGAACCTCCACAGGGCGAGGTTCCATGGGGCAAAGCTCACCGGGGCGAAGTTCGAGGGGGCGAAGCTCGCCGGAGCACATCTCGATGGGGCGGACCTCGCCCAGGCGGACCTTGCCGGGGTCGACCTTGAGGGGGTCGTCCTCGAAGGAGCGAAGCTTGTTGGTGTGGCCCTCGCTAGGGCAAGACTCGCGTGGGCGAACCTCATGTGTGCGAACCTCGACCGAGCTAATCTGAAATCAGCGAACCTCACGTGGGCGAAGCTAGCCAGGGCCAGCCTCATGGATGCGGAACTCGTCGGCGCTTGTCTCGCCGGGACAAATCTCGCCGAAGCCGACCTCACAGGCGCAAACCTCACCGGGGCATATCTTGTCGGCGCAAACCTCGCCGGGGCAAAACTCATCGGGGCGAACCTGACCTGGGCTGACCTTACGCAAGCGGATCTCACCGGGGCGGACCTAACAGGGGCGAACCTTCTGCCGAGCCAACTCGGACGAGAGCGATACCGACACCGGCCCTAAGCAGGCCCGCTCCGATACACCCGACTGTGACCCGACGACGGTGCAGCATCGCCGTGCTCCCCGCCGACACCGAACGAGCGATGAGCGTCACACGGCCAACGGGCCATGCCTTGGCGCACCCACGACCTCGGCGACCTCCTCACCGCCCGTAACGCCACCACCGGCAACCGGGCCAGCGAGAAGCTCGTCTCGCCCTCGTGGCTACTGGCCCACACGAGCCGAGCGTCTTCGCTCGAGACGATGCCCTTCGAGATCGCCAGATCGAGCGTGCCAGCCAACAGCTGGCCGGCGATCGTTCGGCCACAGGGGCGGCTGCATCCGGAACCTCGTCGACCAACTCTCGAGCGTTGCGGACCAGTCGATCTCGGCGCCGTGTGATCTGCTTGATCGTGCGACGCGAAGGTCTCGAAGCGGCCACCCGACCGTCGTTCCGGCAACCGCATCGGTCGCAGCGCCAAGCACCAGGGTCGCGATCTCCGAGTCATCGACGACGACGCCCTGGCTCGGAGCAGCTGAGACGACTTGAAGCACTCCTTAGAGAGGATCGGAGCCATCACCTGGAGCATCAGCCGCCGGGCGAGGATGTCCTCCGCAGGCGAGCACACGGCAGAGGAGAGATCATCCTGGTCGGTAGATGAGTTGGAACTCGCCTGGCTTCGGGTAGTCGCCTGCCTGTTCGGGATGGATAGTCAGACCCGGGATCTCCACCAGAGGCGTAGCCGTGTTCGCAGTGAAGTCCAGATCCGCCAGCAAACAATCCCCCACCGCCGGCGTGAACGGATGAATGCCATGGTCGGTGTCGTACTCCCAAGTCGAACCGTTCCAGTCCACGGGGACGAACCGTTCAGCGTTCAGATGGCCCGGACCCGGATCGAACCTCTCCTGAACCCGCTGCGAAGACCACATCATGTGACCCAGACCCTTCGCCTGATCGTCAGCCCCGACCGCAAGACCAAGATCACCCAACTCGATACCAGCCCCACACGTCGGAATCTCCGGCGATGGAACAGAGATGAGTTGGAACTCGCCTGGGTTCGGGTAGTCGGCTGCCTGCTCGGGATGGATAGTCAGACCCGGGATCTCCACCAGAGGCGTAGCCGTGTTCGCAGTGAAGTCCAGATCCGCCCGAAGCCTGTTCGTGAGCGTCTACCGGAACGAGATGCGGCTCGGAAACATCGAGCGAAACACCCCTGAGCTCTCCGAGCTGCCCCACACGGCAATGAGCGCCGCCCATCGCTCGGCTTCACGAGACGAGGACGGCGACGAGGTTGCCGTGGAGAATCGGCGGGCGCTCACACGAGAGGAGTTCGCTCAGCTGTGGCGCGTTGCCCAGCAACCGCTGATCGTTCTGATCGACCTGGCCGGACGCAACGGCTTACGGCCGTCTGAGGCGCGAGCGCTGCGTTGGGAGTGCATCGACTTCGATGCAGGTGAGCTCACGGTGAACAAGCAGATGTCGTCCGACGACACCCTCGGTCCGCCGAAGACGAAGCGCTCTTACCGCACGATTCCAATCGACGACCAAACGACGGCAGTCCTGAGCGCCTGGCGGACTCGCCAGGCGCAGAAGCGCGAGCGGGCTCGCGATCTGTGGTCGAACGAGCACGGCCTGGTGATCACGACGCGGTACGGCACCGCGATCAACCGGTCGAACTCGCGCCGAATGGTGACCGCAGCTTGCACCGACGCCGCCTTCGACCCGATCGTTCCCTACGAGCTACGGCATACCGCCATCACGTTCCAGCTCGAAGCCGGTCACCCCGCCTGGAAAGTGGCCGACTGGGCCGGTACCTCCGAGCGAATGATCGAGCAGATCTACCGGCACCGGATATCACGGGTCGCCAGTATTGGCCCGGCCGACCTTGCTCCCGAGGACTGGCTCGGCCCGGCGACTCCCGAAGGCAAGGACTAACCCGTTGGCTGCCTGCTTCGGCGGGCGTTGGCCGCCATTTGCCCTAATCTGAGCCGATTGTGAGGTTTCTCCGTTGAACACCGCCGAGTCAGTTGGGCCAGCCTTGGTCCAGTATCGGTTGGGTTTTCATGCTGAGCATGCGTTTGCAGGTGGTCGTCCGGATCGAGTGGTTGGGATTCTGTCTGGTGTGGATCTGCCGGTGCCAGCAGATCGTGTTGCCCGTTGGGAGGGCTGGCCCGAACGCCTGGCCCACCCCGAGGTTCTCGGCCCAGAACACAACCAAACTCTCACTGCCACGTTGTGGCTCGCCAACAGCTACTGGTCAGCGGGCCGCACCAGCGAAGCCATCACCCTCCAAGAACAAGTCCTCGCCGACCGAGAACGCATCCTCGGACCCGACCACCCCAACACCCTCACCACCCGCAGCAACCTCGCCAGCAGCTACCAATCAGCGGGCCGCACCAACGAAGCCATCACCCTCAAAGAACAAGTCCTCACCGCCCGAGAACGCATCCTCGGGCCCGACCACCCCAACACCCTCACCACCGGCAACAACCTCGCCAGCAGCTACTGGTCGGCGGGCCGCATCGACGAGGCCATCACCCTCCAAGAACAGGTCCTCGCCGTCCGGGAACGCATCCTCGGGCCCGACCACCCCGACACCCTCAGCACCCGCAGCAACCTCGCCAGCAGCTACCAATCAGCAGGCCGCATCAACGACGCCATCACGCTCCTGGAAAAAGTCCTCACCGGCATCGAAGACATCCTCGGACCCGACCACCCCAACACCCTCAACACCCGCAACAACCTCGCCAGCAGCTACTGGTCAGCGGGCCGCATCGACGAGGCCATCACCCTCCAAGAACAAGTGCTCGCCGACCGAGAACGCATCCTCGGACCCGACCACCCCAACACCCTCAACACCCGCAACAACCTCGCCAACAGCTACTGGTCAGCCGACCGCACCAACGAAGCCATCACCCTCCAAGAACAAGTGCTCGCCGACCGGGAACGCATCCTCGGACCCGACCACCCCAACACCCTCAACACCCGCAACAACCTCGCCAGCAGCTACTGGTCAGCCGGCCGCACCAACGAAGCCATCACCCTCCAAGAACAAGTCCTCGCCGACTCCGAACGCATCCTCGGACCCGACCACCCCAACACGGCTCTAAGCAGGGCTAACTTGTCATTTGTGCGATCTTCACCGGATCGGGACAACGAGTAAGGAGGGAAGCTGTGGCTGAGGTCGTTCTGATCCACGGGATGGGCTCGACCCAATTGGACTTCGTTGGAGATTGGACCGGCGCGCTCTGTGCCGGTAGCCCACCCGAGATTCAGCAAGATCTGATGAGCAGAACGCGTGCGGCGAACTATCGCGACTGGTCCTGGAGCACAAAAGCCGGAGCTCAAGGCAACTCATTCGCCGAGCTCGAGGCCCTACCGCCTGAGTTGCAAACAAGCCTCGACGAGCTTGCGGTCGCATGGCTCCACTCGGCAGCTGCGGACGACTCCAAGACTGGCACCGAGGCAGCGAAGCAGCTCGACAGCCTGAACCCCAATCAGCCCGACGGAGCGATGGGTCCGATGGAGGTAGCCCGCTTGGCCGTAGCGGCCTTGGCCAAGGTGCCGCTATTCGGCCAAGGCACCTACAGCGCAGTCGAGAGAACCAACCTCACGGCCCTCTGGCAAGTGACGGCGTACGCCAATGACCATGAGAATTCGAAGGCGGAGGTATGGCAGCGAGTCGGGGCTGTGATCGACGATCGGACCCGGATCATGATCGCCCACTCGCTAGGCACCGTTGTGGCCTACGAGGTGATCCACCACTTCGGGCTAGAACTCGACCTGCTCCTGACCCTCGGCTCACCACTCGGCCTCGACGGCATCATCTACCCGAAGCTCGTTCCCGAAGCGACGTTTCCCTCGACGGTCGAGCGCTGGGTGAACGTGGCCGATCACGACGACTTCGTGGCAGCCGACCCAACACTGGCCGAACGATTCCCCGACCACGCAGGCCAAGGACGCACGATCGAAGACATCGAGGTTCGCAACAGCGGACCCTTCATCAAGCACCACGACATAACGGAGTATCTCAAGCACGATGAGATTCGGGCGATCTTCTGGGAGGCGCTCGGTGGTTGAGCGTGGCCTGAGTCGCCTCATCCTGCTGATCGCAAGCCAATGGCCTGCCGGCGGACCAGGCCGAGAGCTTGCCTTCATCCCGGCGGCCGATTGGCAGCCCGGACAGAGCCTCACACCGACCCAGCGACTTCCGGTCGATCTGTACGAGCAGTTTCTCGATCCCGACGCTGGCGCCTGCGATCCCGTGACGGGCCTCGACGAGATTCCGGGAATATCGCTCCTCGAATCGGAGTCTTCGCTCGTCGTGAACCCGACACTCGGTGTCGCACAGAAGGTGCTGAACCACGCATTCGTGCAAGCAAGCGAGCGCGAACGAGTGCTGGTGATGCATTTCATCGGCCACGGCCTCGAGGACCGGCCCGCCGACAACGCCGGAATGCACCACCGTCTCCTGCTGATCGATAGTGCCGACCAGCCTCAGACCGACCTCGATGCGTGGAACCCCTACGTGGAGGCCCGCCAGCACCTCACCAGCAAACATCCACCAGGATTCGTCCTGCTGGTCGACGCCTGCCAGGCCTCACGAGCCCGGCCGGAGATCACGCCCTGGGGTGAGACGCCGTCCACCTACGTCTGGATGGGTGCGTCGCAAGACACGGCCGCATTCGACGGATGCTTCAGCTGGACACTGTTGAACGTGATGCGTGAGGGTGATCTAACCCGGACAGGCCCCAGACCAACGCCGGAACTCCATTCCCGTCACCTGCGACCGCTCATCGATCAGCATTGTCATCGGCCCGAGGAGGGCAAACGCCCCGAAGCCGACGACATCACAAGCAAGGCCGACGACTACGTGTTCATCACCCGCAACCGTGCGGTCGGGACCAACGAGGCTGATCTAGGCCTAGCCGAAGCCACCACCCGAGATCGCCTGCGATCCGCCATAGGTGAGCACTACCAGGTGATCGATGTCGACGGCGTGAACGACGCCATGGCGCACGATCCATTCGTGGTTCTCACCGGTGGCGCCGGCAGCGGCAAGACCTCCCTGGCCGCAGTGCTACGGGATCCTCCCCATGATCTCGACGTGAGACGGGTCGACGCGGTGACCTTCCTGGAGACGAGCTCGGATCTCGATACCATCGCCGCAGCCCTCTACCCCCAGCTCGCCACCAACCTGCAGTACGCCGATCGGCAAGGGCGCTTCGAGCAGTCAGTCGCCGAGCCGGAGCAGCTCGGTGCACACCAGCGCTACATCAGCGGACCGCTGGAGCAGCTGAGCCAGTTCGACAGTCTCATTGTTTGCCTCGATGGGCTCGACCAGCTGGTTGTGGAACGGCAGGGCCCCATCCTGGACGAGTACCGGCGCCTGGTCGACGAAACTGACGGTCGTTTCCGGGTTCTGGCCACATCGCGCCCGGAGTCAGCAGGCGGACCGATCCCAGCCGACGCCGCCCAGGTCGCCATGCCGGCACTCGACGACAGACTGGCCCGCCGGTACTTGACCGCTCGCGGTCTCGCCGACAGATCCGACCAAGACCGGATTCTCAGCCTTGACGAGGGCCACCCGAACTGGCTCGTGTTGACCCTGGCGGCCGACCAACTGAGTTCCGGCGGTGCCGAGCTGTCGAGCGACACCAGCGAGCTCTATCGCGACATTCTTGCCGCCGCTTCCGCTGACCTTGGCGCCCCGGCAGTTGAGGCGATCATCGACGTGCTCGCTGCCGCTGGGGAGGTTGCCGGCGTCGGTCCGAGGCTCCCGTTTGCAATATTCGGCCCTGCCGTCGCGAAGCTGGGCGGGCCGGCTGGCTTGGGTGACATTAACAGCGTCCTCGGGCACCAGCGCCTCTACCGGATCATTGAGCGGTCGAACCCGGCAACCGATCAGGAGCACCTCGGACTCTTCCATCTGACGGCCGTGGAATCGCTGAGACCGACCGACGACCGCAGACGAGCTGCACACCTCGCTATCGCCGAGGTGCTGGATGAGTCGCTCGAGAGCGGAGACGTGTGACGGCTACTCCGGTCTCGCTGTATCGGTTGGGTTTTCATGCTGAGCATGCGTTTGCGGGTGGTCGCCCGGATCGGGTGGTTGGGATTCTGTCTGGTGTGGATCTGCCGGTGCCAGCAGATCGTGTTGCCCGTTGGGAGGGCTGGCCCGAACGCCTGGCCCACCCCGAGGTTCTCGGCCCAGAACACAACCAAACTCTGACCGCCACGTTGTGGCTCGCCGAATCCTATGGGAAAGCCGGCCGCACCAGCGAAGCCATCACCCTCAAAGAACAAGTCCTCGCCGACCGAGAACGCATCCTCGGACCCGACCACCCCAACACCCTCACCACCCGCAACAACCTCGCCCACAGCTACTGGTCAGCGGGCCGCACCAACGAAGCCATCACCCTCCAAGAACAAGTCCTCGCCGACCGAGAACGCATCCTCGGACCCGACCACCCCGACACCCTCAACACCCGCAGCAACCTCGCCAGCAGCTACCAATCAGC
>JBCCGX010000361.1:0-8822 GCA_039029035.1 Acidobacteriota bacterium
AGGTCGCAGAGGCCGAGCGGGCGGTGATGGCCGAGCTCGCGGGGCGTCTGTCGGCGGCGGGTATCGACTGTCCCGGGGTCAGTATCGGCTCGACGCCGGCGATGTCGGTGGTCGAGGATCTGGCGGGTATCACCGAGGTCCGGCCCGGCAACTATGTCTTTTACGACTACACCCAGGTCTGCCTCGGCGCTTGCGAGGTCCGCGACTGTGCGCTGTCGGTGGTCGCCAGTGTCGTCTCGTCCCAGCCTGGGGCGAAGCATTGCGTGATCGATGCCGGGGCCTTGTCGCTATCGAAGGATCCGGGCCCTTCGTGGGTGCGTCCTCGCACCTTGGGTGAGATCTATGCCGCTGGCAGTGCTGACGGCAGGGATGATGCGGCGGAGCTCGCGCCCGACCTGCGAGTCGTGTCTCTTTCGCAAGAGCACGGCATCGTCAACCAGAATCTGCCGGTCGGTCGGCGGCTGCGGATTCTGCCCAACCATGCCTGCCTGGCTATACCCTGCTTTGACCACTACATTCTGGTGCGAGGGCAAGAGGTCGTCGGCCGAGCGCCGATTTGTCGTTAAACGCGACCGCGCAGCTCTTCGATCAAGGCGTCGATCTTGCGCCGTAGGTCGTCGAGGGTGCCGTCGTTGTGAAGGATGCGGTCGGCGCCCTGGCGGCGCCCTGCGCCGTCTCCCTGGGCGGCGAGGCGAGCCTTGGCGGAGGCTTCGTCCATACCGCGGGCGATGGCCCACTCGAGGCGCTTGGCTTGCGGTGCTTCGATCGTGAGCACGAGATCGAATCGTGTCGCGTCGCCTGCGTCGGCGTGGCCGGATTCGACCAGCAGGGTGGCCTCGTACACCACCACGCCGGAGGTGCTCTCGGCGATCTCGCGAAACCGCTGGCGGACCAGCGGGTGGATGGCCTCCTCCAGGCGCTGCCGGGCATCCTTGTCGGAGAAGACCCGCTCGGCGACTTTGGGCCGGTCGACGGCGCCCTCGGCGGTCAGAGCCGTGTCGCCGAAGAGCTGGCGCACCGCCGCGGCGCCGCGGCCACCCGGCGCGTAGAGATCCGCCACGACACGGTCGGCGTCGACCACCCGAAACCCGGCATCGGCCAGCCAGCCGGCGACGGTCGATTTACCACTCGCCAGGCCGCCGGTCAGGCCGAGCACGAATCGGCTCATGGCTGGGCGGTCTCGATACTCTGGCGCTGCTGGGAAGCGAAGAGCGTGTTGACCAGCAGCTGCGCCACGGTCAGCGGGCCGACGCCGCCGGGCACCGGCGTGATGGCCGCGGACCGCGGCGCCACCCGGTGATAGTCGACATCGCCGACCACCGAATAGCCGCGGCGGTCGAAGCCTTTGAGCCGTTTGGCGTTGCCGGGAAAGAGACGTTCGACCTCGTCGCGCTCGGATACGCGGTTGATCCCGACGTCGATCACCACCGCACCCTCTTTCACGTGCTCGGGGCCGATCATCGCCGGCCGGCCGATGGCCGCCACCAGGATGTCTGCCTGGCGGCAGACCGCGGGCAGATCTTGAGTGCGGGAGTGACAGAGCGTCACCGTACAGTTGTGGCGCAGGAGCAGCGCGGCCATCGGCTTGCCGACGATGGCACTGCGCCCGACGATCACCGCGTGGCGCCCCGACAGCTCGATGCCCGAGCGGCGCAGGAGCTCGATGATTCCGGTCGGTGTGGCCGGCGTGCAGACAGAGGAAGCCGCCGCCCTATTGCGGCCAGCCGGTTTGTCGAGCCACATGCGGCCGACGTTATAAGGGTGAAAGCCATCGACGTCTTTGTCCGGCGGAACCGACTCCAAGATCGCGCGCTCCGGCAGGTGATTCGGCAGCGGTAGCTGGACCAGAATGCCGTCGACCGTGGGGTCGTTCTCCAAGTCGCGCAGATGCTGCATCAGGTCGTCGTACTCGATCGATTCCGGCAGCTCGAGGGTGACACCTTCGATGCCGACCTCGCGGCACGCTTTGGTCTTGCTCGCGACATAGAATGCCGACGCTGGGTTGGCGCCGACGAGGACGGCCACCAGCTTGGGGCGCCGCCCGCTCGCGGCGAGCAGCGCGTCGACCCCGGCACTCACCTCGGCCTGGAGCGCTGCGGCGACGGGCTTGCCTTTGAGGATTTGAGGAGAGGAGTCCTGGGAGCTCAATGCGGTACCTCCGCGAGGCTGATCATTAGATGTTCGTGGATCGATGAAGAGCGTCTTCGGTAGCGACGACGCATCCCCTGAAAAACGTTGCGGGGAGGCCTGAGTCTACCCATATCTAGAGCCGGAAAGGCGGCTGCGAAGCCTCGGGTGCGGCAATTGTCGGGTCCCGTCGGTCAACCCCTTGACAAGCGCGATGCGCCTCCGTAAGATCGGCCACCCTTCGCGACGCGACGGGCCAGTCCTTCTGTGCCGACCCAATCTTGCTGATGGATTTCGAGCCGGAGACGCTCCTCGATTGAGGAAGCTGTCCCGAGAGCCAATCCTTTTGCCGGCAAGAGCTTCTTGACGGATAAGTACGATGAACCAGACTTACAGCCCGAAGATTGCCGAGATCGAGCGCCAGTGGCACGTCGTCGACGCGACCGGCCTACGGCTCGGTCGTCTGGCCTCCCGTGTTGCCGCAATTCTGCGCGGCAAGCACAAGCCGATCTACACCCCCCACATGGACACGGGTGATTTCGTCATCGTCGTCAACGCCGACAAGGTGGTGCTGACCGGACGCAAAGAAGATCAGAAGATCTACTATCGTCACACGGGTCGTCCCGGCAGCTTGCGAGAAGAAACCGCCCGGCATCTGCGGTCGCGTCGGCCGGTCAGGCTGGTCGAGCTTGCCGTCAAGAGGATGTTGCCTCAGAACCGGTTGGGCCGCCAGCTGTACCGCAAGCTCAAAGTTTACGCCGGGCCGGATCACCCCCATCAGTCGCAGCAGCCGGCGGTTCTCGAGCTCGAGAGCCAAGGGTAGAGATAAAGCGAGGAGAGCGTCTTGAGCGAACTGCATTACTACGGCACCGGGCGTCGCAAGACCGCGACCGCTCGGGTTTTTCTGCGTTCCGGAACCGGCGACGTGACCGTCAACCGTCGTCCGCTGGACATCTACTTCGCCAATGAAGTGCTGAAGATGATCGTCCGCCAGCCGCTGCTCCACACCGAGACGGCGGACAGCTTCGACATCCAGGTGACGGTCAAGGGCGGTGGTCCCGCGGGTCAGGCCGGTGCGATTCGGCACGGCATCACGCGGGCGCTCGTCGAGTTCAACGAAGAGCTCAGGCCGAAGCTGAAGTCCGCGGGCTTTCTGACCCGCGACCCGCGCAAAAAAGAGCGCAAGAAATACGGACTCAAGGGCGCTCGGGCCCGTTACCAGTTCAGTAAACGGTAAGGAGGCGTGGCTTGACCCAGGTGAGGATGAGGGATCTGCTCGAAGCGGGCGTCCATTTCGGGCATCAGACCCGGCGCTGGAACCCGAAGATGCGGCGTTACATCTTCGGCAAGCGCAACGGCATCTACATCATCGATCTGCAGAAGACGCTGCGGCGTTTTCGCGAAGCGGCCGAGTACGTCAGCCATCTCGGTGCTACCGGTGGCAAGCTGCTCTTCGTCGGTACCAAGCGCCAGGCGCAAGAGTCGATGGCCGAAGAAGCCCGGCGCTGCGGGCAGTTCTTCGTCACCCATCGTTGGCTCGGCGGTACGTTGACCAACTTCGTGACCATCCGCGCATCAGTCGATCGCCTCAAGGAGATCGAGGGCCTGATGGAGGACGAGAGCTCGCCGCTGATCAAGAAAGAGCGTCTGCGGCTCGAGCGCGAGCGGATCAAGTTGGACCGCAACTTGAAGGGTATCCGGGACCTCACCCAGCTGCCGGATGCGCTGTTCATCGTCGATCCGAAGAAGGAATCGATCGCCATCGCGGAGGCCAACAAGCTCGGTATCCCGGTGATCGCGATTGTCGACACCAACTGCGATCCCGAGCAGGTCGATTATGTGATTCCTGGTAACGACGATGCGATTCGTACGATCCGCCTCTTTGCGTCCAAGATTGCGGATGCTTATATGGCGGGCTCGGGCAAGCTCAGGGAAGAGCGGATGATCCGTGCCAAGGACGCGCCCGCGCCCCAAGCTGCCGCCAAGAAGGTGGCTCCTGCGCCGGCTGCGAAGAAGGCCGCTGAGGCACCGGCTGCCAAGGCTGAGGAGGCACCGGCCGCGAAAGCAGAGGCGGCGCCCGCCGCCAAGGCCGACGAGGCACCTGCCGCCAAGGCTGAGGAAGCGGCGGCTGGCAAGGCCGACGAGACATCCGCTGCGAAGGCGGAAGAGCCGAAGGAAGAGGCTGCTGCCGAGGCCGCAGCTGAAGCTCCCGCGGCCGCAGCTGAAGCTCCCGCGGCTGAGGCGGAGGCTGCCGCTGGCGGCGAAGACGCAGCGAAGGAATCCTGAGGACTGCAGAGAGAAGGTAGCGCCGTGGGTACGGCGCTGCACGACGATCTCGCATCCGGGGGATCGAGCCCCAGTACAGAACAGAGCCAAGGCCAGCCGAATGTCTGTCGAGCTGGCCTTTTCTACGTTTAGTGTTCCATTGGAACAGAAAGCTACCAGCAACCGAGTCGCTAGAAGCGGCGAACTCGAGGGGAGAATAGAGCAATGCAGGTGACAGCCCAGATGGTCAAGGAGCTGCGGGAACGGACCGGCGCTCCGATGATGCAGTGCAAGAACGTCTTGCAGGAAGTGGGCGGCTCGATCGAGGATGCGATCGAGGCGCTGCGCAAGAAGGGCCTCGCGGCCGCCGCCAAGAAGGCCGGTCGCGTCGCCGCCGAAGGTGCGGTCGGATCCTACATCCATGCCGGGGGCAAGATTGGCGTCCTGGTCGAGGTGAATTGCGAGACCGACTTCGTGGCGCGGACCGACGAGTTCCAAGCGCTCGTTCGCGACATCGCGATGCACATTGCGGCCGCCGAGCCGCGCTTCGTCCGTCAGGACGAAGTGACACCGGAGATCCTCGCCAGCGAGCGGGAGATCTACAGCGAGCAGGTTCGTGCTTCCGGCAAGCCCGAGAATCTGATCGACCGTATCGTCGACGGCAAGATGAAGAAGTTCTTTTCCGAGACCGTCCTCGTCGACCAGGCTTACATCAAGAACCCGGATCAGTCCGTCGGGCAGATGATCTCGGAGAAGATCGCCAAGATCGGTGAGAACATCCAGGTCCGACGGTTCGAGCGCTACAAGCTCGGCGAAGGCATCGAGAAAAAGAGCGATGACTTCGCGGCTGAAGTCGCCGCTCTCTCCGGAGGGAAATGAGCCTGAGCATGGCCGATTCGGCAGCTTACGAACGGGTCTTGCTCAAATTGTCGGGTGAGGCCCTGATGGGCGAGAAGAGCTTCGGGCTCGACGGCGACGTGCTCGGCAGGATCGCCGATGAGCTCGCAACGGTGCATCGCCTCGGCATCCAGATGTCGATCGTCATCGGCGGCGGCAACATCATCCGCGGTGTTGCCGCCAGTGAAGGTGGTATCGATCGCGTCACCGGCGACCACATGGGCATGCTGGGGACGGTGATCAATGCCCTGGCGCTGCAAGATGCGCTCGAAAAGCGAGATGTCACCACTCGCGTTCAGACGGCGATCGAGGTGCGCGATGTCGCCGAGCAGTTCATTCGTCGGCGCGCCATCCGGCATCTCGAGAAGAACAGGGTGGTCATTTTTGCCGCCGGCACAGGCAACCCCTTCTTCACCACTGACAGTGCCGCTGCCCTACGGGCCAGCGAGGTCAAGTCCCAGGTGCTGCTCAAGGCGACCAGCGTGCCGGGCATCTACGATGCCGACCCGCGGACGAATCCGGACGCCGAGCTCCTGCCGGAAGTTACCTACCAGCAGGTCCTGGAGCGCAACTTGAAGTTCATGGATGCGGCGGCCATCAGCCTGTGTCGCGAGAACACGATTCCGATCGTGCTTTTCGACATGACCCAGCCCGGTAACATCTACCGTGTCGTCTGCGGCGAGGAGGTCGGGTCGGTCGTTCGGGGGTAGAATGTTCCCGAACCCGGTTCTGGTGGCCGGAGCCAACGAACGCAAGGCCATCCAATAGATGGATCGATAGCGCCTACAGGAGGTGTCATGAAAGAGCTTTTTCGTGAAGTCGAGATGCACATGAAACAGGCGGCGGACCACCTCCATCAGGATCTGAAGCAGCTGCGTACCGGCCGCGCCTCGCTCGCCATTCTCGAAGGGGTCAGCGTCGAGTACTACGGCAACCCGACACCGCTCAATCAGGTGTGCAACCTGGCGGTGGCCGACGCGTCGCTGATCACCGCCCAGGCCTGGGATCCGACCCTGATCTCCACCATCGAGAAGGCCATCCTGCAGGCTAATCTCGGTCTCAACCCGTCGAACGACGGCAAGGTCATCCGCATCCCGATCCCGCCGCTCACCGAAGAGCGTCGCAAAGAGCTGGTGCGCAAAGCGCATGACATGGCCGAGTCGACCCGCAATGCGGTGCGTCAGGCTCGGCGCGAGGGCAACGACAAGCTCAAGCACATGGAGAAGGACAAGGAGATCAGCCAGGACGACGAGCACCGCGGCCACGCGGAGACTCAGAAACTGCACGATCACTACATCGGCCTGGTCAACAAGGCGCTCGAGACCAAAGAAAAAGACATCATGGAGCTGTAGCATCGAAGATCTGATCTACGGCTACCATCCGGTGCGCGAAGCCCTGCGCCGGCGTCCACACACCTTGACCGAGGTGCTGATCTGCGTCCGCCCCGGTAAGCGCCGGAGCGAGATCGAGGCGCTGTGCCAGCGCAACCGCGTGCCGGTCAAAGAGGTGGCTTCGGCCTACCTGTCCGGCGTGGCGGGTACCGGTCGCCACAACGGCTTCGGCGCCCGCGGTGAGCACGGCGAGACCGCGCGACAGACCGGCGGCGATCCCGACTTGCACGTGCTGGTCGAAGACGTCCAGGATCCGCGCAACCTCGGTGCGCTACTGCGGGTCTGCGAGGGCGCCGGAGTGTCCCGCTTCCTGCTCCGCGACCGGGGCTCGGCACCGTTCTCGCCGCTGGTCTCCAAGGCCTCTGCCGGAGCCATCGAATGGCTCGAGATCGAGCGCATCGTCAATTCGGCGCGCGAGATCGAGCGCCTCAAGGCCGACGGCTTCTGGGTCTACGGCGCCGACGCCGCCGGCGACCCGCCGTGGGAGATCGACCTCACCGGCAAAGTCCTGCTCTGCCTCGGTGGCGAGCAGAAAGGCCTCCGCGCCCAGACGCGCAAGATCTGCGACCGCCTCGTCGGCCTACCGATGCGGGGTCGCGTCGAGTCCCTCAACCTGTCCACAGCGGCCTCAGCGCTGCTCTACGAAGCGATCCGGCAACGGGATTGACCGGATTTGCTCTTCTGGCGGGTCCTGAACGGATTCGAACGGGATTTGAAAGAACAAGTCACGAGCAAAAGGCTCTTGCTCGTGATTTGCGGCTTCAAATCGTGTCCTCGACGCCTTCGGCCGGGATTTGAGACAACAACTCGCGGTCAAACGACCTTCTAGCGTGATTTGCCCCTCCGCGTCGCGCCATCAACGCTTTCTGGCGGGATTTGAAAAGACAAATCACGCCGACAGGGCTTTGGCCTGCGATTTGTAGCTCCACGAAGGACGATCGAGGAAGCAACTCTGCAACAGGTAGGGCAAGCCCCACCTTCGGGCTGCTGGCCAGCGTATTTCGGTCACTGGAGGGGCGGTTTGCGGGCGCCTGCGCGACTCTCCTAAGCGATCCGGCAACGAGGTTGAAATTGGGTCTTGCAGTGGATCCTCGAACGGTGTAGAGTCGCCAGCTCGCATTGTTGCCAGCGAATCATCCACTCGTGACCTTCCTGACGCGGTGCGAGACGCCTCAGCTGGATTCGACGACTCTTGGCCCCACAGATTGAGCGACTTGCCGGCATAGCTCAGTTGGTAGAGCAACTGACTTGTAATCAGTAGGTCCTCGGTTCGAGTCCGGGTGCCGGCTCCAGCAAAGGGACTTTGACAGATTTTCGGAGGTGTGGCCGAGTGGACAAAGGCAGCAGACTGTAAATCTGCCGGCGTAAGCCTACGGTGGTTCGAATCCACCCGCCTCCACCAAAGACAGCACAAGCAGACATTCGGGAAGTCACCGTTGCCCAAAACCGGTGACTTCTTGGTCTTGGGCTCAAACGACCTCGGTCGCGCGAGCCGCCGAGCGGGAGTAACTCAGGGGTAGAGTCACAGCCTTCCAAGCTGTTGGTCGCGGGTTCGAATCCCGTCTCCCGCTCCAAACACCGTTGCTGCTCTCTTGGGGCGTCTCGGCCTCACGGGAGAGGACCGGCGAAAAATTCAAACGAAACCTAGACAGGTATGGAGAGTTCTTGATAAGTTCCGAAAACTCGTCTTCGGGAAGTCGCGACGGACGACCCAACGGGTTCCCAGCGGATTCACTGCCGCTGGCGCATATCGGATCCAGAGAATCACGGAATCGAGGAGTTCAGAGTGCTGGTGTGGCCTCAGGGCCACTTTCGGCTGGTGTCATGTCCATGGCCCACGTGGCTCAGGGGTAGAGCACTTCCTTGGTAAGGAAGGGGTCACCGGTTCAAATCCGGTCGTGGGCTCCAAGCAGAGTCGGACAAACAAGAGTCGAAATCGCAGCACTGGGGGGACCCGCTTCTAAGCCGGGTCCGTCTCTTTCAGGAGGCGTCTAGAGACCAATGGCAAAGGAAAAGTTCGAGCGCACTAAGCCACACGTGAACATCGGCACGATCGGTCACGTGGATCACGGTAAGACGACGTTGACTGCGGCGATCACGAAAGTGCAGGCGTCGAAGGGTCTTGCAGACTTCACGGCGTTC
>JBCCGX010000362.1:0-8818 GCA_039029035.1 Acidobacteriota bacterium
CCGCTACCCCTTCGCCATCCCGTTCGCCTTCTACCACGAGGAAGCGGCCCTTCTGCGGACAGTGAGCCAGCTCTCCGGCGCCGAGGTGCCGATCTGGGGCATCGACCAGGAGTTCTTTCTTGCGCCGCGGATGCTGCTCGACGAGCTGGCGGAACACGCCACCGGCGAGACCCGCCGCGAGCTCGAAGCGCTGGCCGCGGCCGAGCGTGAGGCCTACGACCAGATCGTCGAGCAGCGCAACCCGGCGGTGCCGACCTTCATGAGCCGCCCACTGCCCGAGTCCTGGGCCGGGATCCGCGATCACTTCGCGCACGCCAGCAACGGCTCGGGGAACCGCGAAGCGCTGGCCATCGCTGAAGCCTTGGAAAAAAGCCGCGAGATCTACGGCTACTTCTTCACCGGGGAGGGCTATCTCAACAACCACCACCGCGCTCGACTGATGAAGACCAACCTGGCCCATTACCTCGATCGCCACGGCGACGACACACGCTTGCTGGTGAAGCTGGGCGCCGTGCATGTGGCACGGGGCCTGAGCCCGCTCGGCGTGGCCGATATCGGTAACACCCTGGCCGAGCTGGCGGCCTATGACGGCGAGACGTCGCTGCACCTGTTGGTCGTTGCCACCGCCGGCACGGCCAACGGCTACCAGCCTTTTCTCGACCCCGAAACCCTCGAAACGGAGATCGATCCGATGGCACCCAGCGCAGCTTTCTTCCATCCGCTGTTCGAGGCGCTACCGGATGCCGAGGGGTGGAACGTCTATGATTTCAGGCCTCTGCGGCCGAGAGTGAAGCAGTGGGCGGCGGGCTCGCCGAGCCTGGAAGCGACCTTCCTGAGCTACGATGCCATGGTCGTCATCTCCGAAGCTCGCGCTGCGACCTTGTTCGAAACCCTGCTGCCAGAGGCTGAACCCCTACCGGAGGACGCGCCGGCCCCAGACGCACGCTGATCTTTGGCGGTTCGGTGTAACCCAACACCTCCGGCCTCCCAGGAGCAAGGGAGGCCCCGGCGCCACCCCCAGCTACTTCGAGTGCGAGAACGAACGCAAGCGTGAGACCCAATACGACACGAGGCTCTGAAGACCCAGTGAACGATCGAGCCGATGGTTTCCCTAGCCGTAGCGCCGGTTGGGTGGTCGCCGGGCTGCTGACCCTGGTGGTCTACGGCCTCCTGATGCTGCTCAGCCGGTTCCGTCAGCCGGTGGGCTTCGCCGTCTACGGCCTGGTGTGGCTCTTCCTGGTCCACCTCGGCCTGTGGACGATGTTCACCCATCTGGAGCGCCACCTCGGCCAGCGCTGGCCGAGCCCGCGGGACTCGCCTCGGCGGGTCAGTGTCTATGTCATCCTCGGTCTGGCAAGCGGTATCGTCTTCTTCGACCTCGTCTACGTCGGGATGCGTTTCTTCGAGGCCTGGATTGGGGGCGACGGCGAACTCTCGATCGGCCACCTCGGGACCGCCACCGGGCTCGGCGCCATCCTCTCCACCGTGGTCGGCGCCGTGGTCCTGGCGCGCGGCAACCTGGAGCGCTGGCGCAACGCCGAAGAGACCGTGCACGCCCTGGAGCAGGAGCGCGCCGCGCTGGAGCTCGTCGCCCTGCGGCGCCAGCTCGACCCCCATTTCCTCTTCAATAGCCTCAACACCCTGGCCGCTCTGATCGACGAGGCGCCCGACACCGCGCAAGCCTTCGTCGAAGAGCTCGCCGAGGTCTACCGCCACGTCTTGCGCGGTGCCGAGCGCGACATCGTGCCGCTCGACGACGAGCTGCGCTCGGCCACCGCCCTCGCCTTTCTCTTCCAGCAGCGCTTCGAGCAGGCCTTCCGCTGGGAGGTCGAGATTGAGCCGCCGATAGAGAACAGCGCGATCGTTCCACTCGCCCTGCACACCCTTTTAGAAAACGCCGTACAGCACAATGTCGCCACGCGCGAGCAGCCCCTCGTCGTCTCTCTCGTCCGACGCGGCGACCGTCTCGAGATGCGCAACCCACGGCAACCGAAGCCACACCGGGGTAGTCATGGTGTCGGCCTCGAGAACCTGCGGCGCAGCTACGAGCTGCTCGGTGCCGGCCCGGTGCGGGTGCAATCGAACGAGACAACCTTCACCGTCAGCCTGCCGCTGCTGGAGACCCCGGATGCGCGTCGCGATCATCGAGGATGAAGGCGCCGCGGCGCGGCGCCTCGAACGGCTGCTCGCCGCGGTGGAGCCCGCCGCCGAAGTGCTGGGGCACTGGGCCAGCGTCGCCGAAGCGGTGGACGCTCTACGTGACGGAGCCGCACCGGAGCTCGTTTTCCTCGACATCGAGCTCGGCGACGGCCTGGGCTTCGAGATCGCCGAGCAGACACCGCTCGATATGCCGGTGATCTTCACCACCGCCTACGACGCCTATGCCCTGCGCGCCTTCGAGCTCGACAGCATCGACTACCTGCTCAAGCCGATTCGCCGCCAGCGCCTCGCCACCGCCCTCGAACGCTACCGCCGGCGCCGCGTCCGAAGCCTCGAGCCGGAGCTCGTCGCCACCTTGCGCGCCAGCCTCGCGCCGTCCGCGGATGGACGCTTCCTGGTCCGGCGCGGCAAGCGCCTCTATTCGGTCCCGGAAGCCGAGGTCGCCTACCTCTACCGCGACGAGCTGGTCTACCTGGTGACACAGAAGGGCGAACGCTTCGCCCTCGACCTGTCCCTCGAGCGCGCCTCAGAGCGGCTCGACCGCGTTCGCTTCCGGCGCCTCGACCGCCGCTTCGTCGCCAGCCTCGAGGCGGTGCGGGAGATCGTCGTCCTCCCCAAATCCCGTCTCCTCGTCCACCTCGAGCCCAAACCCCCGTTCGATCCCATCGTCAGCCAGGAGAAGGCGGCCGGGATCAAGACTTGGCTCGGGCAATAGAGGCCGACGACGACGCCAGCTTGGTCCGCCTTCCCGGGCGGCATCTGCCAGCAAGGCTGACCCCTTCCGGGCGCGTTTCCGGCGTAGGGAGTGAAACCCGACGCAGCCCGTCGATCCATGCGGGCACCACAACCGGAAGGAGAACTTCGATGTTCCAGACTCTCTGCCGACCGCTTTTCGTCTCCGCCCTACTCCTGCTCCTGGCTGGAGCAACGTCCGCCCAGGTCGCTATCGACATGGAAGGCCCCGCACAACTGGTCGATATCTTCGCCCTCGATGGCGGCGGTAACCCGGTCGGCCCGGCCTGGGACAGCCTGGTTGCGGACGGCGAGATCACCCTGACCAACGGTTCGGTCCTACCGCCGGGCTCGACTCTCTTCCCTGGCGACGAGATCGCCGAAGGCCTGCTCTTGAACATGGACCCGAACCCAGTGATGGTCATCTTCGTTGGCGGTTACAGCCCAGTGGTTCCCGCCGGCCAGGCACTCCTGATCGCGGCTGCGGCAGGGATTCGATGCGTCGATCAGTCCAACAGCAGCACCGTCGAAGTCGGCACCAAGATGTGCTTGGAGGAATCGACTTGGACCGAGCCCTACAGCAATTCTGAGCAGCCCGATCAGGCTTGCCCAGGGGATGACAACAAGCTCACCGAAATCAAGAGCGCGGCGGTGGCCTGCCAGGCCGCCGCAGCGATCGTCGGCAATCCCCCGAACTGCGTCTCGCCCTGCGTTCCTCAAACCTCCGGGACGACCGACACGGAATCCAAAGTCGCGGGCAAGAGCTGCACCGTGACCCGGACGCGGACTTGCGTTCCACCGGGCGACAACTAGGCCTACAGCCAATCAGCTCAATCCGGGCTGAGGACGCTGGCCTCTTGTTGGCTCTGAGAAACCGCTCTGCCGATCGGCCAAACCCGTCGAGAGGCCATGGTTCGTTGGAGACCGTGGGCAAGGACTTCAAAGACCGCCATGGCCGCTTCGAGGCCGACGAGACTCGCGACGGCGATGGCTACGATCCGGCGCAGGCGACGACGCGCGACTACCCCTCTTCGATCGAACGCTTCAAGTCTGCCAGATCCTTGGCGCACTCGCTCGCCACCGTCTTGAGCATCGGCTTCATCAAGAAGGACATCACCTTCGCGCTCAAGGTCAACGGCGTGGATTCGAAAGTCAGCTCGATCTCCGTACTGCCTTGGCGCTCGTGCAGACGGAAGGTGCTGAGATACTCGCAGCCGTGACTGTTGGCACCGAGCGCGTAGAGGCTCGGCGGCTCGAAGCGGGTGATCTCCATCTCTTCGACCGCTTCACGACCGAACATGGTGCGGGTCTCGCGGAAACGGGTGCCTTTGCCGACCGAGCCGTCGGTCAGCATCTCGACCTTCTCGATACCGCGAATCGCTTGCGGTGCGTTGACGAAATCGGTCGCCCGAGCGAAGACCTCATCGATCGGCGCGGCGATGGTCTCTTTCAGTGTCAGCGTCGCCATTAGGTCGTCCTCCGAATCAGCCCTTACGACGGTTGTAGGTGATCTCGACGACCTTGGTGTTGCTCTCGCCGATCGGCAGATCGTGGACTTCGAAGACCAACTTGTCGTCGGACACGAACCGCCAGACGTACTTCACCATCTTGTCGTGCTCGCCGGTCAAGTACTCGTCCAGGGTGCCGTAGGTGATCAGCGCCTTGCCGGTCGGGTCGAGATCGCCTTCGGCGGTCAGCATGGCCGTGTCGACATTGCCGACGGTGACGGTGACGTAGCTCATCTTCAAGTTGTCGTAGCCAATAATCATGAAGCCCTGGGTCGGGTTGCCCATCACCGAGCCGGTGGATTGCTGCTGGATCCAGCGCCCTTCGATCAACCAGCTGAAGGTGGCAGTGCCCTTCTCGGCCGGCGTCTGGGAACCCGACAGGGTCACCCGGAACTCGGTATCCCAGGTGCCGAGAAAGCGCTTCAACAGATCATGGTGCGGCCCTGGCTGGGTGTAGGCCTTGGCCTTCTCCATCATGGCCGCCATATCGATCACTGCACCATCCTTCGGCGGGTCGTCCGCCAACGCAGCTGAAGCAAATAAACACGAAAAAAGAAAAACACTGTAAAAAAGAGCTCTCAGTGCGCGAAAATGGATAGTAACTTGCATCGACAACCTCCTCAGTCGTTCGTTTGGGATGCCGACGCCGAAGCGGCGGCGCGTTCTTGTGCGAGACGTTGCAGCACCAGGTAGCGCAGCTCGAGACAACCCGGCGGCCGCTCGATCACCTCACCCACCGCCTCGACCGTCCGATCCGCGGCGTGTGCCGCCGGCAGACTCAGCAACAGCAAGACCGTGAGGACGACTAGGGTCGTGGCGCGGCGCAACCAGGGGCGCTCGAAGGTGTCCTCGAGCAGTTTGAGGCGCAGGATCAGCAGGCTCTGGGGCTGCAGGAAAGCCAGACCACCGAGCGGCTCACCGAAGCGCTTGGCGGCGAAGAAGAGCAGAGTGCGGCGATAGTCGCGGCCATCGCCGAGAACCCGGGTGACGGTGCGATCGCAGCATTGCTCGCGCAGCGCCCGCAGCCGGTGCTGGGCCCACCAAATACAGGGATGGAACCAGTAGAGGGCGGTCACTGCGGCGCAGCCAGCGGCGATCCAGGTGTCGCGCCGCCGCACGTGGGCCAACTCGTGCAACATCACGTGCTCGAGATGCTCGCGCGGGGTGTCGTCGAGCAGCTCTTCGGGCAGATAGATCGTCGGCCGCCAGAACCCGGCAACGAAGGGCGAGCCCATGGCCTGGCCGAAGCGCACCTCGGGGGATCGGCGTAGGCCGAGACGCCCCGCACACGTCTCGACGAGCTCTTGGAACCACTCGGGGCTCGCGTCGTGGCTCTGCCGGCGCCAGCGAGACACCGCTCTAACGTGCCAGGTCACGCCGGAGGCAACCAGGAGCACCAGACCGAGCAGCCATACACCCACCGCGAGGCCGGCCCAAAGCACCACCGGTTCGCGCTCCGCATCGAGAACCGTGTCGGCGAGGGTCGCACCCGAGAAGCTCGTCCCGGGCAACTGCGCTACCGGCAGCCAGGTCTCCTCGCCTGGCACTACCAACCAGGCCGGTGGTAGCAGCAACCGCACCAAGACAAAGAGCCACATCGCGGCCCGTAGCTGCGGCCAGGTGCGTCGCGGCAGGAGCCGATCAACCAGGGCCACCAAAGGCACCAGAACCGCCGCCTGCACCGCCAGGGGGGCGATGGAGCTCCACCAAGAGAGCACCACGCTCTCCAGCCATGGACTCACCGCGACGACTCCCTGCTGGCGTCGTCTGCCTCCAACATCCGGCGCAGCTCGGCGCGGTCCGCCACCGACAGCTTCTCGTCGTCCAGGAGGTGTTGCACCAGAGAGCCGAAAGCCCCGCCAAAGGCGCGCTCTGTCAAAGTCTTGAGGGCCGAGCGCCGAGCCTCATGGCGGGTCACCAACGGTTCGAAGAGGCTGACGTTACCCCGCTTGCGAACCGACAGAGCCCCCTTCTCGACCAGCCGGGCCAGCATGGTCTTGACCGTCGAGTAGGCCCAACCGGTGTCCTTTTCCAGGGCCTCCAGGACATCGCGTACCGAGGCCGGGGCGTCGTCCCAGACCACGGTCATCACCTGCCACTCCGCGTCGCTCAAACGCATCGATTCACCTCGTGCCACATCTGTGGCAGAAGATGCCACAAGTGTAGCTGATTGTCAACGACAACGATCCGCCATCCGAGCTCGACCCGACGCAAGCGCCCTCGATGCTCGTCCGACGGTAGACTGCCAGCCGAATGATCACCCGCACTCAGCGTGGCTCTCGGCTCGCTGCCACTCCGACTCTAGGGACTGGAGACCGGCTTTGAATCTCGGCATCCCGGCCGGGGCCGCTCTTTGTATCTTGGCTGCCGGCTTGACCTTCACCGCCGCCAGTGCATGGGCAGCCAGGCTCTTCCCTCAGCGCTCGCACACGGAGCATCTCGCACGAACACTGCTCGTGGCCCAGCTTTGCATGGTCTGGCCGGTGGCTCTGCTCGGCTTTGCTGGCGGGCTCACGACCAGCGCTCTGGCCGCCGTCCTGGGGCTCTTGTTGGTGGGTTCTCTGCACGGGTCGAAGGCGGCGAAGTTCAAACGGAACCCTCGACCTTCGATGCCACGCGCCCTGCGCTGGCCCGTGATCGGAACCGCAGTCCTGGTGGTGCTGGATCTCTGCGCCTACCTACCAGCACCGCCCATCGACTGGGACGCGATGACCTACCACCTCTACTTGCCGGCTCGCTGGCTGCAGGAAGGGCGAATCTTCCACGTCCCCACCGTCTTCTCAGACAACGCCGCCGCCTTCGCACCGCAGAACGGTGCGCTGTTCTTTGCCTGGCAGATGGCCCTGAGCGGTCGCGACGCCGTGGTCAACGTCTCGCAGCTGGTCTGCTTGGCGCTGCTCGGCCTGGCCCTCTACCGCGCCTGTCGGGTACTGGGAGCTGATCGGCGGGCCGCTGCCTTGGCAGCCCTGACGCTGCCCTGGCTCGAGCCGATCCGACGCTGGACCTTCTCGGCCAACGTCGACGTCTTCCTGCACACCTTCGCCTTTGCGGCGCTCACCTGGCAGCTGCTCTACTTGAGACGACCGGAGCGGCCGACAGCTGTACTGGCAGGCTTGGCGAGCGGTCTGGCGATGGGCACCAAAGCCCTCGGCCTACCTTTGATTGCCTTGCAGAGCATCCCGCTATGCTGCACCGCCCTGCGGCGGCGGCGCCCGGTCGATCTGGTGCTGTTCGTCGTCAGCTCCACCGCCGCCGGCGGCTGGTGGTATCTGCGCAATGCCTGGCACTACGGCAATCCCCTCTTTCCGATCCAGGTCTCCCTCGGCCCGATCGAGCTGCCCGGCGCCTACGGGACGGAGGCGCTACGCGCCGGTGAGTTCCACCTCGAAGGCCTGCGAGCGGTCGCCGACTCGGTGCGTGGGCAGTGGGGGCTGACGACTTGCTTGCTGATGATCCTGGGGCTGGTCGCCCTCGGCCGGCGGGTACGCCGCGATCTCTTCCGCCGCCGCAGCTTTGCGCGTCGCCAACGGACCCGGCACCTTTCCCTGCTGCCTTTCTCCCTCGCGCTGGCCTGGGCCGTCTTCTTCGTCCACGCCGTGCCGCACAACAACCAGGCCCGCTTCGCCCTACCGATCCTCCTGGTGAGCCTGATCGGCTGGGGCCTTGTTCTGCACCAGGCCGGACGCCAAAGCCGCGAGATGCTAGGGATCGTCTGGTTCATCGGAATCGCGATGGCGACCTTCGCCTCGAAGCCCTGGGCCGATTGGCGGGCGAGCTTCGTCACCCTCGAGCAAGCCGGGGTCGGAGCGCACAACTGGCTCCTTGTGACGATCGTCTGCGGCGCCGCCACCACAGCCGTCGTCGCGTGGCGGTCGCGACTCGATCGACGCCTGTCGCCCTTGATCATCGGGCTCCTTGCCTGGGCCGTCCTCACTCTGGCCACCCTCCACGCTGACACCAGTCGCGCCGCCTTCCTCGCCAAGGCCGACTACCGCGGCTGGGCCGAGGGCTACCTGGCCTTCAACCATCCTGAATCGCCCTTCGGTCGCATCGCCTACAGCGGCGCCAACATTCCCTACGCCCTCGCCGGCCCCGGCTGGCGCAACCGGGTCGTCTACGTGAATACCCAAGGCCAGGAAGGCGACGGCTTCTACGAGTTCTGGGCTCGCGATCGGCGCTCGTATCCATACCACAAGCCGGGCCTCTACCGCGGCCAGGATGACGTCGACCTGTGGCTCGAGCGCCTCGAGAACCAGCGCATAGACACCGTCGTGCTCTTCCGCCTGCATCGCGCTGAGCAACAGTACATCCGTTCGACCCCGGGAGGCTTCCCCATCGAGCAGGCCTGGGTACGCCAGTTTCCGGCCCACTTTGAGCCCGTTGTCACCGGTCCGGTCGCCGAGATTTGGCGCTTTCTC
>JBCCGX010000363.1:0-8811 GCA_039029035.1 Acidobacteriota bacterium
CCCTGCAGGTGGAGATACCAGCGCTGGTGCTGGCCACAGACGTAGACGATGCCTTCAGCCGCGCCCTGGCGGACCGCCTGATGGCTGACCCGCCGCATCGGATAGGCCTGGCGAGCGATGACGGTGATCATGTTCAGCCGATCGCGTAGCGTTGCGAGCTCCTGCTGGGCCTGCAGCATCTCGCCCTGCTGCAGCATTTGGCCCTGTAGCAACGGGTTCGGCTGAGGGCTCGGTGGCACGAGCGCCAGCTGACGGTTCAGCTCGTCGATCTTCTGGCCTTGCTGCCAAACCAGACCACCGGTGAAGCCGAGGCCGAGCAGGCACACGGCAAACGCCGCCGCCAGCGCGAGCTGGCTCCACGAGCGTGGCGCGGCCGCGGTCGCAGCAGGCATCATCGGAGTAGGTACCGGCGTTGCCGGTGCCGTGGGAAAGGTCTCGACGGCCTCGGACCGCGCCGCGGCAGCAGCAGGCGAGGCATTGGCCGCGCCCCGGACCCGGTTCAAGATTTGATCTTTGAGGCTCGCGGACGGCGTCTCGGGCTCCAGCTCGTAAGGCAGGAGTCCGAGCAGTTCGGTGTACTCGCGAACCAGCTCAGCGTCCGCCCCTTCGCCTCCCTGCACCAAACGCGGCTCGCTGCCGGTGGCCATCGCCTGGCTCAACGCCTGCTCGATGGCTCGTTCTTCCCTGTCCAAACTTTGGTTGTCTCGTTCGTCGGTCATAGCAATTCACTGATTTCGGCCTCGAGCGCCCGACGGAGCTTCTTCATGGCCAACAAGGTTCGAGTCTTCACTGTGCCGAGAGGTATGCCGGTGCTTCCCGCAATCTCGCTCTGGGTCATGCCCCGAAAAAATGCAAGGTCCAGCACTTGCCGCTGCTCCACGGGCAGCTCTTTCATCTCACGACGCAGTCGCTGTCGTCTCTGATCCAGTAGTACGGAACCCATGCCTTTGGGGGATGTATGCACATCCGACTTTTCCTGTTTCAGTGCCGTCAGCGTCCGTTCCTTCACTTGCCTGCTGCGCAGGCGGTCGATCGACCGGCTGCGAGTGATCAAGACCAACCAGGTCGAGACCGATGAGCGCGCCCTGTCGTAACGACCGGCCTGGTTCCAGACCTGCAGAAAAACCTCTTGCAGGATCTCCTCGGCATCGGAGGTGTCGTTGACGATACGGCGCGAGAGCGCCAGGAGCAGGCCGGAGTAGCGCACGAAGAGCTCGGAGAGAGCCCCTTCGTCGCCGCCCGCGACACGCTCTACCAGCTCCGGATCGGTAGGACCGGATGCTTCAGGCTGAGTGGCCTCGGCTTTCGAGTGGTTCATCGACAAGTGGCTGGAATTCCAGGATGCGCAACCTTACCATGCCGTGGCGGCGCCGAAAACGCCGCACAGCGCCCATTCTTCGCTCCATTGGGATTTTGCGCGGGACGAGCAATCGGTTACACGAGCCCGGACAGGGCAAGATGCTGCCCAAGCCCCCGGTGAGGCCGCGGCGCTCGCCCTTTGCGGGCGGCGCTCATAGTAGCTAGACCGCATCCCAGAACGACCGTTATCCGGTCGTCCTTGTGGCCTGCGCCGCAGCTCCGGAGACTCGCCGGATCACCCACAGACTGCATAAACCCGGTCAAGAAGAGGCTCATCCGTATCGTTCATCCTTCACGCTCGAACACGCTCGCTGCGTGCTCGCTCCACAAGGACGACCTCCCGAGCACGAGAAAACGGTGTTTGGGAGAGGAGATCTAGCAGCTAGTAACGGGGCACCGACGAATCGATCCGCAGGCTCCAGGCGTCGATACCACCGCCGAGGTTGGTGACCTGCTCGAAGCCCTGCTGCCGGAGGTACATCACGACCTGCGAGGAGCGCGGTCCGTGATGGCAGTGGACGACGGTCAACGCCTCGCGATCGAGCTCGTCGAAACGCTGCGGAATCTCACGAATCGGCAGCAGCTGCGACCCCTGGATCTGGCAGATCTCGTACTCGTGCGGCTCACGGACGTCCAAGATCTGCAGCGAGCGTCCTTCGTCGACCCAGGCCTTGAGGGTCTCGACATCGATCTCGAAGGGGACAGCTTCGGACTCCGGCATGGTTCTCTCCTCGGCTCGGTCGAAAGCGGCTGGGGGCGCATTCGCCCGATCGGTCAGCGGAAGTAACGCCAGCCGGTGAGAATGTCGTTTTCTTGCAGTACGAGCTGGTCACCGATCACCTGATGGGCGAGGGGGACCGGCTTGCAACCGCCGCCGCCGTCGTTGACCTCGGCGATGCGGAAGGACTTGTCGCACTTGTTGCAGGCCACCCATTCTCCCTCGTAGCGATAGCCCCGCTGGGTCTTATAGCAGATCGCGTTGGCGTCGAACGCCACCTGCACGACGCCCGCGGGATCGCGCGCAACGAAGAACTTGACTTCCTGGTTGCCAGCGTTGAGGAAACGGTAGAATCGCGCCTCCGTGGAGGTCAGCTCGGCAATGTCGAGCACAATCTGCCCCTTCGGATCTGGCGACACTCTCTGATAGCCTGCTTGGCGGAATCCCCCATCGAGCGCATAGTCGGCGACCAACACTCCGGCGCCGAAGAGGAGCACGATGACGGCGGCATGGATGGGACGAACTTTGGCCATAGGCCATTCTAACCCTGATCGCGACGTCGAGAGGACAATCTCGTCTTCTTAAAACGGGCTAGCCTCGACGATCGCTACGAGGAGATCTTGAAATGAGGAGCAGAACACTGATCTGGGGCTCGGTGTTGATGCTGCTAGCCGCTGCTTTTCTCGTCGCCTGCGGCGGCAACGGCGAGCACGACTCGGCAGAGGGTTCGGCGGACGACCATGTCGAACGCATGGCCGAGGAACACAAGACCGACACGCCCGAGGCCAGCCCGGCGGCGCTGGCTCAGCCTGCCGGCGAAGCCGAAGCCAGCCGAGTGGTCTATGCCAACCAGGACGGAGCGGATATCACCGGCTTCCTGGCGCGACCGAAGGGTGTGGACGATGCCCCGGCCGTGATCGTCATTCACGAGTGGTGGGGTCTCAACACCAATATCGAGATGATGGCCCTACGGCTCGCCGGCGAGGGTTATCTCGCCCTCGCGGTGGACCTCTATGGCGGCCAGGTGGCCGAAGACCGAGAGCGGGCGCGCGAGCTGATGATGGCTTCGACAGAAAAGCGCGAGGTCCTGCAGGACAACCTACGCCAAGCCTACGCCTATTTGGAGACTGCGGGTGCACCGAAGGTCGGCTCGATCGGCTGGTGCTTTGGCGGTGGCTGGTCGCTACAGACCGCATTGCTGCTGCCGGACCAGCTCGATGCAGCGGTCATCTACTACGGCCGTGTGGTCACCGAGCGCGAGCAGCTCGCCGGCCTGACCACACCCATCCTCGGACACTTCGGCAGCGAAGACCAGGGGATCCCGTTGGACGGCGTGCGCACGTTCGAAAGCCTGCTCGGCGAGCTCGGGAAGACCGGCACCCTTCACGTCTACGAAGGCGCCGACCACGCCTTCGCCAACCCCTCCGGGACCCGATACCACGCCGAGGCCGCGAGCACGGCTTGGGATCGGACGCTCGAGTTCTTCACCAAACACCTCGCGACGGGCGACGGAGCCCCATCACCTTCCGCTTAGATTCGCTCATCCCCTGAGACTCCGATGCCCGGCTGGGGCGCCACCGCCCACGGACTGCCTGCCGAATCAAGAAGGGATGGTGCATGATCGCCCGTCCGCCGATACTTTACGTCGACGATGAGCAGCACAACCTGACAGTCTTCGAGGCTGCGTTCGAGGCCTACTACGACATTCACACGGCCGACTCGGCTCGCCAGGCAGTCGAGATCCTGCGTTGCCGAGATATCCATCTGGTGATCGCCGACCAAAGGATGCCGGAGATGACCGGCGTCCAGCTGTTGGAGGTCGTTCTCCACGAGTTCCCCGACATCATGCGGATGATCCTCACCGGCTACATCGATGTCGACGCGGTGATCAAAGCGATCAACTCGGGCAGAATCTACCAATACGTCACCAAGCCCTGGGACGAGAACGAGCTCAAGGTGGTCATCGATCGAGCCCTCGAGACATACGCCCTACAGCTCCAGCACCAAGCGCTTATGGAGCAATTGCAACAAAAAGCAGCTCGAGAAACAGAGATCCGTAAAATATTTCAACGCTACGTGCCGGAAGAGGTGATCGACGCGGCCTTGGAAACTCCGACCATCGAGTTGTTTACCGGCGAAGCCAGAGTCGTCACCGCCCTGTTCTGTGACATCCGAGGCTTCACGCCTTTGAGCGAGCGCCTGGAGCCACAACAGGTCTTGACCTTTCTGAACCGATATTTCAGGGTCATGAGCAAGATCATCATCCGCAACCACGGCACGGTGGACAGGTTCCTCGGCGACGGCATCCTGGCCGTCTTCGGCGCCCCGGTCTCGTCCTTGAACAATGCCGAGAACGCAACCCGGGCCGCTCTGGAGATGCTCGCTGCTTTGGAAGACTTCAACCACGGCGAGGCCGCTCAGCTCACCCACGAGGCGATTCAGATCGGCATCGGCATCCATCAAGGGGAAGTGGTTGCCGGCAACGTGGGCTCGGACGAGCAGATGGAATACACAGTGGTCGGCGATACGGTCAACATCGCCGAACGCATCGAGCAACTAACCAAAGACAAGCCCAACTCGATCTTCATCAGCCAAGCGGTTTATGATTCGACAAAGGATCAAATCGATATCGAGCCGATCAGCGCCCCGGAGCTGCTCGATAAGATCGGATTGACCCGGTTGTATCGCTTGCTCGGCCCGAAGCCCGCCGATTCGATCCATTGATCGCCACCCTCCTGTGATGAGCTCCCTGGATCCTATCCTCTACGTTGACGGCAACACGGCCAACATCGATGCCTTCAGTCGTACCTTCGGCGAGTTTTACGACATCCACCCTGCGACTTCGGCGCAAGAGGTTCTCGGCATTCTCAGAAGCCGCGAGATCCATCTGATCCTCAGCGACCAACGCATGCAGGACTTGACCGGCGTGCAGCTCTTCGAGGCGATCCGCGTCGAGTACCCCGATCCGATACGCATGATCGTGACGGATCAAACCGATGCCAGGATGATTATCAAGGCGATCAACGACGGCCGAATCTATCGCTTCGTCAGTCGGCCGTGGGACGCCAAAGAGCTCAAAGTGACGCTCGATCGAGCGCTCGAAAGCTACGACTTGGAGATGCGCAATCGCCGGCTCCAGGTCGAGCTCGAGCAGCGAGCGGCGCGCGAAGAGAAGATTCGCCGGATCTTCCAACGCTACGTGCCGGCGGCGGTGGTCAACGAGCTCCTTGACGCCAAACAAAACAGTCATTTCCTCGGTGAGGTGCGCGTCGTCTCCGTGCTGTTCTTCGCCATCCACAACTTCACGCGACTCACATCCCGGTTGACGCCGGAAGATCTGATGGTGTTTCTCAATGACTATCACACGACGATCAATCGGATTGTCGCGCGCAACAACGGAACGATCAAAGACGCGAAGCTGGCCGTCTTCGGTGCACCGATCTCGTCGCTCAACAATGCCGAGAACAGTGTCCAGGCGGCGCTCGAAATGATCGAAGCGATCGCCGAGCTCAACCACAACGACATCGAGGACCTTCTCGGTGAGCCCCTCAGGTTCGGCATCGGCATCAACCTGGGCGAAGTGATCGCCGGCAATATCGGTTCCGAAGAAAAAATGGAATATACGGTCATCGGCGACACGGTCAATACTGCAGCCAGAATCCAAGAGTTGACTCAGGCAGACCCCGGTTCGATCTTGATGAGCCGAAGCGTGCTCCATCAGGCGGGGCATCGGACACCTGTCGAGGCGCTCGATCCCCTGCGACTACGCGGCAGGACCGAGACGATCCAGCTCTACCGAGTTCGACCCGAGGGCTAGCATGCAGCAGCGAGCGGACGTCGCCCAAGCGTGGCAACTGGTCGAGCAGGCCTACCAGGCGCTGGAAGAAAAGAATCGGGAGCTCGAGACCCTCGACCGCATCGTTCAAAGCATCAACCGGAAGATCTCGCCAGAAGATGTGATGCAATCCCTTCTGGAGCACGGCCTGGCACTGCTACCCCAGGCCAAACGAGCGACGTTCACCCTGCTGAACCGAGAACAGCACCGATTCGAGGTTGTTGCTTCGAGGGGCCAGGACAGCCAGCAGCTCCTCAGGCTCACGTTGGGCGTCGAGCAGGCCCAGAAGCGCTATGTCGACGGTGCCGAGATTCTCGGCACCGGAATCTATCGGGTACTCGAGCCGGGGCCCCTACCGGGCGAGAACAATGCCAACCTCCTGCCGCAACCTCACCCGGAGGCTTTGCTGACCATCGCCGTCTCGCTGGAGAACGAAGTTCAAGGCTTCATCATCTTCTCCGTCTTTGCTCGAGCTGAAGGCGCCCAGGGCCTTGATATCGATACCTTGCAGCGTTACCGCCAGCATGCCATCTCAGCCCTCGACAAAGCGCGTGCCTATCGTGAGCTGCAAGACCAGCATCGCCAGGTCGAGGAGAAGAACCAGGAGCTCCTGCGCACTCAGGAAGAGCTCGAGCAGCGCACGGCCTTCCTCAATCTACTGATCGAGAACAACCCGCTGGCGATCGTAGCCCTCGATGCACAGGGCAAGGTGACGATGTGCAATCCGGCGTTCGAGGAGCTCTTCGGCCATCGTCAATCGGACATTGCAGGGTATTCCCTCGACGAGCTCGCGACCCACGAGCAGATCGTCGAAGAGCTCGCAAAGAGCAGGCTTCTGGTGCTGGAAGGTCAGCCGGTTTACCGGCCCTCGGCTCGCCGTGAGCGCCGCGACGGCTCCGTGGTCGACGTCGAGGTGCACGGAGTCCCCTTGAAAGTCGACGGCAAACTGCAAGGCGCCTTCGCGCTCTATCAGGACATCACCGATCGCATGCGTGCCGAGCGTGCCCTGTTCGAGGAAAAAGAACGAGCTCAGGTGACGCTGGATTCGATCGGTGATGCGGTCCTTCGAACCGACGCCGCAGGCAATCTCGAATACATGAATCCGGTCGCCGAAACGCTCACCGGCTGGTCGTTGGACGAAGCCCGGAGCCAACCCCTGGGGGCCGTGCTGCACGTCGTCGATGAGCCGAGCCACCAGCGGGTTCGAGACCTGGTGAGCCAATGCCTGGAGCACGATGGGGTCATCGCAGCGACGGGCCGAAGAGTCTTGATCAGCCGCTCCGGAATGGAGTATCCGATCCGTGACTCCGCCGCTCCGATCCGTGGCCGCGACGGTGAGATTCTCGGCGTCGTGGTGGTCTTCAAGGACGTCACCGGGGAGCGCCGACTGGCTCAACAGGTGATCCATTCCGAGAAGATGGCCTCTCTCGGTCAGCTGGTTGCCGGCGTGGCGCACGAGATCAACAACCCGGTCAACTTCATCTCGTCCGGCCTGCCTTCGCTCCGCAGGTCCATCGACGAGCTCACCCACATGGTGAGCTCGGACCCGGGTAACCCGCCGATCGAGCGTCTCAGGCTGCGGGTCGACAAGCTGCTACAGGCCATCGAAGACGGGTCGGATCGAACGGCCGAGATCGTCAAGGATCTACGGATGTTCTCGCATCTCGACGAAGAGACCGCGAAGATCGCGGATCTGCACCAGGCGCTCGATTCGACCTTGGGTCTGCTACACAACAAAACGAAGGATCGCATCCGGATCCTCAAAACCTACGGCGATGTGCCGCCGATCGAGTGCTACATCGGCCAGCTCAACCAGGTCTTCATGAACCTCCTGGTCAACGCGATTCAATCCATCCAGGGTACGGGGACGATCGAAATCGCGACGACCCAGCCACGAAAAGACCGTGTCCGAATCTCGATTCGAGACTCCGGATACGGCATCTCGGTCGAGCTGCAGAGCAAGATCTTCGATCCGTTCTTCACCACGAAGCCGGTAGGCAGCGGTACTGGCTTGGGGCTGTCGATCAGCCATGGGATCATCGCTCAGCATCACGGAACGATCGAGGTCTCCAGCACACCAGGCGAAGGCTCCGAGTTCTCCATCCTCCTGCCGGTACGTTTTCCTCAAGCCGATTGTGCTTGACCCGTCTCGCGCTCGCGTGGTCCATCCAGCGTGCTCGATCCCGGATATGATGTCTGGAAACGAAGCAAGAGGGCACCGATGAAGCGATCCACCCGCGAATCCTCGAAGGCACTCCGCATCACGCTGTTGAGCTTGACCCTAAGCCTGTCGGGCTGCGGCCAACCCGAGGCTCCCGCAGATCGACCCCTCGCGTCCACCGAGACAGAAGTAGCGGTACGCGTCGCAAGTTTCAACATCAAGGAGCTGGGGCGCGACAAGCTCGATAGTCAGAGCCTCGGTGGGTTCTACAACAACCCGCAGCTGTCGCGCGCGGCACAGATCATCCAGCGGATCCGGCCGGACGTGCTGCTGATCAACGAAATCGACTTCGATGCCGAGACTCGCGAGAACGCCGCGCTCTTCGTCCAGCGCTTCCTCAAGATCCCGCAGGACGGCCGCCAGCCGATCGACTACCCCTACATCTTCTTCGAGCCGTCCAACACCGGCGAGCCGAGCGGCCACGACCTCGACAACGATGGCACCACCGATGGACCGGCGGACGCCTACGGTTTCGGCCGCTACCCCGGTCAATACGCCATGGCCCTGCTCAGCCAGCTGCCGATCGATCGCGAGAACAGCCGCACCTTCCAGCAGCTGCTGTGGCGCGACATGCCCGGCCACCGCATACCCGACGGGCAGGACGGCCGCCCCGAGTGGTACAACGCCGAAGAGCTGGAGATCTTGCGCTTGTCGAGCAAGAGCCATTGGGACGTACCG
>JBCCGX010000364.1:0-8809 GCA_039029035.1 Acidobacteriota bacterium
CCGACGAAGGCGGAGACGTCGATTCCAACCAGATCCTGCAGGCGGAAGGTGCCGGTCTTCGGCCGGCCGATCAGCGGGCCGGTGATGGCGTCGACTTCCTCGAAGCGATACCCGTGCTGGAGCGCGTAGTCGATCACATAGGAACCGTGCACCGAGAGGATCCGATTGCCGATGAAGTTCGGCGTGTCGCGGGTGAACACCACCCCCTTGCCGAGCTGGCGCGAGGCAAACTCGGCGAAGGCGGAGACCGCCAGCGGGTCGGCCTCGTCGCCACGGATGATCTCGAGCAGCTTCATGTAGCGCGGCGGATTGAAGAAGTGGGTGCCGAAGAAGTGCCGGCGGAAGTCGTCCGACAGCCCCTCGGCGATCGAGGCGATCGGCAACCCGGAGGTGTTGGTGGTCACCAGGCCCCCTTCCCGCCGCACGCCGTCGACCTTGGCCATCAACTGCCGCTTGACGTCGAGCCGCTCGACCACCGCTTCGACGATCCAATCGGCCTCGGCGAGGCGCTCGAGGTCATCGTCCAGGTTGCCGACAGTGACCAGCTTGCGAGCTGCCTGGCTCATGAACGACGCCGGCTTGACCTTTGCGATCCTCTCCAACCCTTCGCGCGCGATGCGGTTTCGCACCACAGGGCTCTCGAGGGTCAGCCCCTTCTTCGCCTCTTTGGGCGTCAACTCGCGCGGCAGGATGTCGAGCAGCAGGACCGGCAAGCCGGCATTGGCTGCGTGCGCCGCGATCGCCGCTCCCATGGTGCCGGCACCGAGGACGGCGACCTTTTCGATCGGATAGTTCATTGGGAATAGGCCTCCTTTGGGCTGAGGAAATAGGGCGGTATCAATCTTGAATTCGAGTTTTTGCCGAATACAGGTCTGTGGAAACGTCTGGGAAGACCAGGCTTGAGAGAATCTGGCGGACTCGTATCGAACTCTTCGGCAGCGACTCTATCCGCAGATGTCGTCGTCGACGTCAACGCTGATCGGGCAGTGATCCGAGCCCATCACTTCGGCGTGAATCGCCGCCGAGCGGACGAAGGCCATGGCCGCCGGAGAGGCCAGGATGTAGTCGATCCGCCAGCCGACATTGCGTTCACGCACACCGAAGCGCTGGCTCCACCAGGAGTAGTGTCCCCCCTCCGACTCGAAATGGCGGAAGGTATCGACCCAACCGTTGCGCAGCCAGCGATCGAGCTCCTCGCGCTCCTCGGTACGGAAGCCACTGGTCTTACGGTTTTGCTTCGGCCGCGCCAGATCGATGTCGCGGTGGGCGGTGTTGAAGTCGCCCATGACCAGGATCGGCGCCCCGGCCTGCTTCTCGTCTTCCAGCTCGTCGAACAGGCGTCGGTAGAAGTTCAGCTTGTAGGGGATGCGGCTGAGATCGCGGTTCTTGCCATTGCCATTGGGGAAATACCCGTTGACCAACCGCAAGCTGCCGAAACGCGCCATCTGCAGACGCCCTTCGATGTCGATCTCAGGCTCATCGAGCGCGCTGCGGACGCTGTCTGCCGGCCGGCGCGAGAACAGCGCGACACCGCTGTAGCCGCCGCGCTCCGCGGCACTGAGCTCCAGGTGCCAGCCCGGCCGCTGACTCAGATCCTCCGGCACCTGCTCGAGCTTCGCCCGCACCTCCTGGATCGCCACCACCTCTGCCGCACAGTCGTCGAGCCATTTGCCGAAGCCTTTGCGGGCACAGGCACGGATACCGTTGACGTTCCAGGAAATGATGCGCATAGCTGGAATCTAGCCGAAAAAATTCACCAGCCTGTCGCTCCGGCGCTCAAAGGCCCGCGGGGTGGGAATCTATCTAGCGACCTCGAGAGGCGCTGTGTGCTTGCGATGGCTTCGTCGATCATTGAACCCTGGTCCGTTCGCGCTGCGCTCTCAGGCTGGTGAATTTTCCGCACTAGGACGCCGACAGGGCCGCGCCTTCGAGTAGAAACTGCCGCAAGCGAGCCGTCTCGCTCTGGCTGAGCACCTCGCTGAGCCAGAGCTCCAGGGCTCGCGGGTCGCGAAACGCCTGGCGGTCCGCATGACCGGCTGTTTGGATTGCCCGTTCAGCCTGCAGCCCCAGCACCGCACTGTGATTGATCAGAATGGCGGAGCGCTGCAAGCGCGGATTGAGCTGCGTCATGATGGCCAGGAAATGCTCGAAGATCTTCGGCGGGAAGACGTGCGCGTGGCGAAAATCGACCACCACCACGTAGTCGCCTTCGACCGCCTGGGTCACCGCCACATGGGTCTTCTGGAGCTCGACGATCTCCTCGATGGTGATCGGCGTGACGACTCGCAGCTCGACCAGCCGCCCCTCGCGATTCTCACTGCTGAACATCGGCGGATCAGAAGCCGTAACGGTTGTACCCGAGGATGGCGATGATCGAGCGGGTCGATCGACAAGCGTCGCATTGATAGAGGGGAAAGACCCCTTTCTCCCAGGTGCCGGCTTGCAGGCCGATCAGGGTGAGCTCGGTCAGGTCACCGCAGGCCGGACAGCGGAACTCGGCACCGGACGGCACCAGCGGCTTCTTGCCCACCGACTTCGAGATCATCTCGCCAGCCTCGTGGTCCGGCTCGTCGGCGCCGGCTTGTTTGATCCGCGTGCCGATGCGATAGTGGGCATCGTCGATCTCGCGGCACCAGCGAACCTCGGCCAAGACTCGCTCCCCCGCCCCACCGCTGGGATCCTCGATCTGGATGATCAGCTCGCGGCCGATTGGAACCGGCTCGCGGACGTCGAAAGACAGTCCCGAAAGGCTCATGTCGAAGGCCACCGCATCGCGCAGCAGCTTGCCGGTGTTCTCCAGCACCTTGCCGTCGTAGGGCGAATAGAGAAGCTCGATACCGACCACCGGATAACGTCGCTCGTGGCGCCGATCCTCCTCCGGTGTGGCCTCCGCCTGGGTTTCGTCTTCGACCCGTGCTTCGTCTTTGACCCGGGCTTGGTCTTCGGGCCGGTCTTCGTCTTCTGGCCGGTCTTGGCTTTCGAGGCGATCTTCGTCTTCGAGCCGGCCCAAAGTGTCTTCGTCTTCTATTTTCGGCACAATTTTCCCCCCGGGCACAATTATACAAGGGCGTGACCAGCGCCCCAAGTCACTCTCGTTTTGCCTCCGTTATCAGCGTCTAGCCCCGTCCTCGACCGTAGCAGTCTCGGATCGCGGAGCGGAACGCATCCAGACCGTTCCACGGTACGTGCCGGTGGCTTGGTTCGGCTGGCTCGCCGGCCCGAGGTCGGCCGCCGGGTGGAATTTGGTCCCGATCGCCGAGATACCGTGCAGAAAACCGATCCCACCGTCCGGTACCACGGCGACAGCCTCCTTGGAATTATCGGGCAGCTCGGGCGAGAACAGGCCGAGATAGAGATCGGGGCTGGCCAAGGCGACCTGGAGCTCGCCGTGAGGCGTCGCCAGGATCGCCCACCGCACACCGGCGTAGTAGCCGGCCAGCTTGGGCTCGTGCGCCGCGGTGGCGGGCGTCGCATCCTTCACCCACTTCTGCCACACACCGAGCCGCGCCCCCGCTAGGCGATTCTTCCAAACTCGGGCCGGGCCGCCGCCGAGCCAACGTAGCCCCAGGGCGTCTTCCGGCTCCAGATCGAAGCGGACGCCGTGATAATCCCGCGGCCCATCGGCCTCGTACTCGAAATCGAGTCGCAGCCAGCCCGACGGGTACAAAGTCCAGCGGGCGCTGGAGAGTCCCTCATCATAAGTCGCCTCGACGACCACGGCACTCCCTTCCGCAAGGTGTCGAACCGAGCGCGCGACCACGCGGCGACCCTCCGCCGGCCACGGTCCGGTCAGGGCGAGGCGACCACCGGGATGCGACAGTTCCAGCAGCGCGCCGCTGGTGCGATCGAATCGTGCCGTCGCCGTCGCGGCCTGCAGGCTCAGCCGATCGCCCTCGAGCCGCGCTTCGACCTTGGCTCCAGGAGCCGTCGCCAGACCGGCGAGATCGGCTCGCAGGTCGCGGGTCGGCAAGATCCAGGTTTGCAGGTCGCGCCCGGTCGAGTCCCTGGCGATGAGGCGCAAGGCATCGGCGTCGCGCCAGGCAGCCTCCGGCGGCAGCTGCAGCTCGCCGCTGCCGCCCGGCGGTACCGGCGGCCCCGGCAACGAGCCACCAGTGAGGTGGAGCGCCGGCGTGCTGTCGCCCGGCCCGGGTAGATCGAGCAAGCTCCAATCGAAGCGGCAAGTGGAGAGATCGGTCGTATCGAAGCGGTTTTCGACCACCAGAGAGCCGGTGAAGCGCTGCGCTTCGATACTGATCGGTGCGAAGACGTCGCGCACGGCGTAGAAACTGCCCGACAGCTCGCGATAGGGCCCCAGGACGCCGTCTGGCGCGTGGTTGCCGTCGGTATCCAGCGCTCCGCCGCGGTCGGTCCGTTCGATCGCCTCGTCGATGAACGACCAGAGAAACAGACCGGCACCCCTGGGCGATTCGCGCAACCGCCGCCAGTAGTCCACGAGCCCGGCGCCGGAGCCCCCGTCATAGAGCCCGTGCAACAGCTCGGTGGGCATCACCGGCGGCAGCTCGACGAACAGTGCGCGCCAGCGATTACGCCAGCTCGAAGGATCGAGGGAGCTCTCGAGCTCTTCCCAGGATAGATAATGCTCGGTGTCGATGCCACCAAAAAAAGAGTGCGGATGGATCACCTGCCGCCCCTGGGGATCGTACTCGGCAAAGACCTCGTCGAGGGCCGTGTTCCAGCCCCCCTCGTTGCCATTCGCCCACAGGATCACCGAAGGATGGTTGACATCGCGCTCGACCATCTCTCGCACCAGCTGGCGGCCGACCCGGGTGCCGTAGGCGTCGTGCCAGCCGGCGAGCTCGTCGATGACGTAGAGACCGAGCTCGTCGCACGCTTCGAGAAAGCTCGGATCCGGCGGATAGTGCGACATGCGCACCGCATTCAGGTTCATGCTCTTGATCAGCTCGGCGTCCCGAAAGTCGAGAGCGCGGTTGAGCGTCCGCCCCGAGGGCGGCCAGAAAGCGTGCCGATTGACCCCCTTGAGCCACACCTTGCCGCCGTTGACGACGACGCCCTCGGGCCGGATCTCGACACTACGGAAGCCGAAGCGCACGCGTTGTCGATGGAGCAGCTGGCCGTCACGCTCGAGCTCGACCACCAGGTGGTACAACTGCGGGCTCTCGGCGCTCCAGGCCTGAGCGCCTGCGATCCGGCTCTCCAGGCGCACCGCCGCATCCGCCGTCCCTGCCGTGGCCCCCCATGGCGCTCCGACGGCTTCGCCCGCCAGGCTCTCGACCCGCGCCCGCAGCTGCGCCGGGGCGGTCAACCCGCGCGGTTGGACGACAAGAGCCATCCGGCCATCGTGCCGGGCATCGACCGCGACGTGGCGCATCGACTCGCGCGGGTGCGCTTCCAGGTAGACCGGCCGGTAGATGCCGCCGAACACCCAATAGTCGGCGTCGCGCTCCGCCCGATTGACCGACGGATCCGAGGAGTGCTTGCTGACCGTCACCTCGAGCAGGTTCTCCCCACCCTGGCGCAACAGCGCGGTGACGTCGTACCGGAAGCGGTAGAAGCTGCCACGATGCACCGGCCCGGCGGCCTCCCCATTGAGGCGCACCTCGGCGTCGGTCATCACCCCCTCGAAGACCAGATCGACAGTCCGATCGTGCCACCTCTCGGGGACCGTGAAGCGCGTGCGGTAGCGCCCCTGCTCGCGGCTCTTCTTCTCGTCGTGGCCGTAGTTGTAGCCCCCGAAGCCCTGCTGCTCCCAATGGGACGGCACCGGGATCGTCGTCCAGCTGCCGCTTCGCCGACCGTCGGTGACGAAGAACTCCCAGGGGACGGTGTCGCCGTAGCCGCTGCCGGAAAGCAGGAGACGCTCGGTCTCCTGGGCCGTCCCCGGCCCACTGGCTCGGGGCGTCGCCGCGACCGCCGCCGCGACGACGGCGAAGGATACGAGAATCGAGGTGGCGCAACCGAGCCGCACCGCTGTTTTCGCCAGCGACATCGCGGCGATCTTACACGTGCTTCTCCCTTTGGCAGCGAGTAGCTAGATCCCATCCCGCAACACCGGAGCTGCGGCGCAGGCCACAAGGACGACCGGTCACCGGTCGCCCTTGGATGCGATGTCGCTGCGGGTCATCGACGTGGGGCGTCACCAGGATCTACCCTATGGGCAGGTCGCCAACGCTCGCACGTCGAGAATCGGTTCGAAGGGCCGTCCCAGGGGATTGCCGTAGGTGGCGATCTCTCCGTTCAGGGTATCGGTCACCGTCAGCTCGACTCCAACGTCGGTCAGACCCGTGCCAAAGACCCAGTAGTGGCCGTTGATGGCGCAACCGTCGAGAACCTTCACCACCGCCTCGAGATTGTTCGGGCTGAAGAACCAGAAATAGCCCGCATTCTCAGTCAAAGCCACCGGTTGGCCTCGCCCGAGCTCGCCCGCCGGCGTCACCCACTCCAAGTCGACCCGAAACCGGCCGGACTCGAGACAAAGGCTGTCGTCAAGGCCGTCGCAGCTCGACTCTGACGTGGCTTTGAAGCCACTCTCCGGGCGATAGAGAACCGTCGATTCGGCGCGTTCTCGTCCTCGGACCGGCGACTGGACCGAAGCGCTCTTGACGAACGTCGTGGTGTCGAAGATCGGCCTGAAGTTCTGCCCTTGGGGATTGCGATAGGTCTCCCGCTGGCCGGTCAAAGTATCGATCACGACGAGCTCGACCTCGACATTGGTCATGCCACCGGCAAAGACCCAATAACAGGGCTCCGGTGCACCGCAAGCATCGAGAACCTTCACCGCCAGCTCGACATTGTCCGGATCGAAGAACCAGAAGTAACCCGAGTCCGTGTTGAGCTTCTCCGCCCGGGCCTCGCCACTGGCACCGCTCGGCGTGGTCCACCGCGCCTCCAGCCGGAATCGGCTCTCGTTGAGGCAAAGGATCGTCGGATCGCTGACGCATTGGGCCGCCGCCGGCGGCTCGAGCAGCTCGACGAAGATCTCACCCGCGGGATCCGTAAACGAGCCGGCGGCGCCCCAGACGGTCACCAGGCGTTGCCCCGGCAACGCGGCGAGGCGCGGCCGGCTGAGCTCCGCTAGGGACTCCTCGCTGATGCGCACCTCACCGTCCACCAGATCGCCCCGAGGATCGAAACGCTGACCGACGACCGCATTGCGCGGACGATCGAGCCAAACGGCGCTGAAGCCGCCGATGGAATCACCAGCGACGTCCGGTAGGACCTGATCGCCGGCGACGATCGAGTTGACTTGAAACTCCGGCGCCATGGGATCGCTCGGATCGATGCGGCCGAAGATACCGCTGCCGTTGGGCCCACCGAGGCCCTCGCTCTGCCACAGCACGAGGGGCTCCCCACTGACCAGAGTGGCGACGGTCGGTGCGGACTGCTTGCCGGGCCTAAAGAGGTTCACTTGTTGGTCGCCCAGCCGGTTTGCCGCCGAATCGAACGCAATCTGCTGGATCAGATCGGAAGCGACACCCTCGATCTGCTCCACCGCGGCGACGAACGATCCGTCGTCGAACATCGCCAACGCCGGCGTGATGCTGATGTCCCCGGAGAGGATGCTGTGGATCAGGAAAGGGTCGGCGACGGCCAGACCGTCCGCGTCGAAGAGACGGCCGTAGGACGTGCGGAAATCCGGCAGTCCGTCGCCTTCGTCCCAGGCGACGACGAACCAGCCATCGGGCGCCGCAGCGACGGCGGGATGCCGCAAGACACACTCGCCGCTGCCCACGATGTCGCACGTCGGCTCGGTGGCGTCGACCACGAAGGGCCCGCCAAGAGGTCCGTTCCGATCGACGATCTGGCCGACCACCGAGTTCGGAGATTCCACCCCATCGAGGTAGACCACCACATACCGTCCGCCACCGAGATACGCTGCGGCAGGGTATGACTGGTCACCCGGACCTGCCGGATTGACGCGAAAGACGCCGCCGCTGGCCGACCCGCCCGCATCGTAGGCCTGGGCAAAAACCCCTCGGTCGAAGCCATCGAGACCCTCCCAGGCGACCAGGAAGTCACCGGTGGGATCGGCGGCGACATCGGCCAGTGGCAAGATCGGATCCACCGGGCAGACCAAGGTCACCGGGATCGTGCCGAGGACCGTGCTGCCCATCGTGTCGACGAACTCGAGATCGAAGACGCCGCCAAAGAACGTCGGGCCGCCGGTAAAGGTCACCTCGAAGGTCGCCGTTTCGCCCACACCCACGTCTTCGCGCACCGGGGGGTCGGCGGCGACCACCAGATCCAGCGCGCCGAGATCCGTCGTCTCCAAGGCGATATCGATCGGGATGGCGGCAGCGGTGGAGACCGCTTCGACAATCGCATCACCGATTTCAGCAGCGCCCGAACCGATATCGAACACCAAGGGTGATCCCGCTTCGCTCACCGCCCCGGTGAGCCGTGCCAGAGCCGACAAGAAAGTCGAAGGAAACAGGTCGGGCTCGGTGCTCGCCGTCGGTGCGCCGCCCGGCGCCAGGCCAATCACACGAACCCCCATCGTGTTCAGAGCCGCGACCGCTTGCCCGACCGATGAGGCATCGAGCGGCGCCACCGCGTCGGCGACCGTGTTCTCGGCGGCGGACTTGGCATCGGCAACAAAACCGAAACGTTCGATGCCAGGCGTCGTGCTCGTACAGGCGAAGGCCGATACCGGCTCGCTCACCCCACCAGCTCCGTCGATCGTCGCAGGAATGCCGCTGCCTGCATCGAACGGTGCCACCGAACAGATATCCGTCGCCAAGAGCACCAGGCGCAACGCATCCGGGCGCCACCCGACTCCGCCTATTGAACCGTCGGCCAGGCCGACATGGCTGCTGAAGGCGGGCACATC
>JBCCGX010000365.1:0-8803 GCA_039029035.1 Acidobacteriota bacterium
ACCAGCTTCTTCCCCTATGTCGGCTGTTGCCTGAGTGGCGTGTCGCCGGTCTCGGGTAGTTGCTCGGGGAGCCTGGATGATCCCTCACCCTGCTTCATGAATATCGGCCACAGCTGCCCCTTCTAGCCTCGACTAGGGGACAGCCATCACGGCTCCACGGCCGGGCGGGCGACACCCTCGCCCGCCTGGCCTGTCAGCGGATCCGTTCTTCGGTTTCTTTACTGGCGCCGCAGACTCCCATCATTGCCCCGGCGCCACATCTCGCCGTCCTCTTCGAGGTGGACGCCGCCGTACCAACGATCGATGCCGTTGAGCTCGACGCAATCCGCTTCGCCACGAAAGACCCGCTCCCCCACCGGCGTCATCGTCACCCTCGACTCGCCAAACGGCTGGCTGGTGTCGATCGTCAGCAAGGGCGCGGCGCCGCCGGCCAGCCGCTCGAGGTACGCCCAGAACACCGTGTCGCCCAGAAACGGGGCCTCCTCCTGCTCACCTTGCGTGGCGAACAGGTCAGCCGCAGTCCGCGGCCCGCTCGCCAGCGCTTCGAGGGCCTGCTGCTCGGTTCGGCCGAGACCGTTTTCGAGGGACGGGAATTGCTCCAGGTGGCGCCGCAGCGCAGCGCCCAGGAAGGGCAGTAACGGATTGTCGCGCGAGTAGTAGTAGAGCGTGCCGGGGGTCGGACTGCGAAAGACCTCCCAAACGACTCGCGCCATCTCGAGCTGCCGCGGTGTCACCGGCCGTCGCTTGTCGGCCAGGTCCCTCAGCTGCTCTGGTGAGAGCTGCCCGAGGCCGACAAAGCGCTCGACGGCCGGGTGATCATCGATCATCACGATCTCGAGCGCGGTGTTTGGGAGGTCCAAGCTCGACAGCCGATCGAAGACCTGCAGGAGCTGCAGTTGATCGTAGAGGTCGTGCTCGAACCACAGAATGACCCTTTCGAAGTCGCCCGCCCGCTCGATCAGCGCATCACGCTCGGCGAAGCTGCGGCGCACGGCGTCGAGCTCGACCTGGCCCTCCGCGGCGAGGTACCGAGCGCGCACCTCAGCCAGCGATGCCGAATCCAGGTCGGCCGGTACCGGGCCTTCGTGCAAGATGTCACGCCACGGCAAGACCTCACCGCCGAGGCCGGTTCGGCGCAGAGTTTCAGCGGTCGAATCGCCGTTCGTGACGTTCAGGATCTCCATCTTCATCCGAGACTTCCCCTCGACGCGCGGACCGATCACCAATCCACAGTAACCAACTGGGGCGCGGCGACACAATTCCACAACAGAATCCACCAAGACAGACACGCTGCGCTGCTAGGATAACGCTCGACAACAACCCGTCCAAACAAACTTGTTCAAGACAGCTCGTCCAAGACAATCCCGTCCGCAACGCTCCAAGAGGTGGACATGACCTGGATACTCGAAGTTTATCGGTCACCGATGGTCAAGAAGGCCGTTATGGCTGTGACCGGCGTCATTCTGTTCGGCTTTGTGGTGGTCCACCTGGCCGGCAACCTGAAGATGTTTCAAGGGCCGGAGAAGATCAACGCCTACGCCGTAGGGCTAAAGGAAATCGGCGTGCCGCTGCTCGGTCACGGCGACGTCGTCTGGCTGACCCGTTTCGCCCTGCTGGCGGCGGTCGGGCTGCACATGCTCTCGGCCTGGCAGCTGACCCTGATCAATCGCAAGGCCCGGCCGGTGGCTTACGCCAAGAAATCACCACAGGCGGCGACCTACGCCTCCCGCACCATGCGCTGGGGCGGTGTGATCGTGATCCTCTTCGTGATCTACCACCTGCTGCATTTGACCGTCGGCAGCGTGCACAGCGACTTCAAGCACGGCGACCTTTACCACAACGTCGTCGTCGCGTTCAGCAACCCGCTGATCAGCGGCTTCTACATCCTGGCGATCACGGCGCTCGGGTTCCACCTCTACCACGGCTTGTGGAGCCTTTTTCAGTCCCTCGGCTGGAACGGCCCGCGCTTCAACGTCTTCCGCAAACAATTCGCCATGGCCTTCGCGATTCTCGTCACGCTGGGCTTCATCTCCATCCCGGTCTCGGTTCTGGCCGGCATCCTTTCCTAATCGACACCGCCAGGAGATCCGAGATGCGGCTCAACGCGAAAATTCCCACCGGCCCGATCGAGAGTAAGTGGGATCGTCACCGATTCGACCTCAAGCTGGTCAACCCGGCCAACAAGCGCAAGTTCGACATCATCATGGTCGGCACCGGCCTGGCCGGCGGCTCGGCCGCTGCCACCCTGGCCGAGTTGGGCTACAACGTCAAAGCCTTCTGCTACCAGGACAGCCCGCGCCGCGCCCATTCGATCGCCGCCCAGGGCGGCATCAACGCGGCCAAGAACTACCAGAATGACGGCGACAGTGTCTTCCGCTTGTTCTACGACACGGTGAAGGGCGGCGATTATCGCTCGCGCGAGGCCAACGTCCACCGCCTGGCCCAGGTGTCGGTCAACATCATCGACCAATGCGCCGCCCAGGGGGTGCCCTTCGCGCGCGAGTACGGCGGCACCCTGGACAACCGTTCCTTCGGCGGCGCCCAGGTGTCGCGCACCTTCTACGCCCGCGGCCAGACCGGCCAGCAGCTGCTGCTCGGCGCCTACCAAGCTCTGGAGCGCCAGATCGCTGCCGGCAAGGTCGAGATGTACCCGCGCACCGAGATGCTCGACGTAGTGATCGTCGACGGCCGGGCGCGCGGCATCGTGGTGCGCGACCTGGTCACCGGCAAGGTCAGCTCCCACGCCGGCGACGCGGTGGTCCTCGCCACCGGCGGCTATTCGAACGTCTTCTTCCTATCGACCAACGCCAAGGGCTGCAACGTCACCGCGGCCTGGCGCGCCCATCGCCGCGGCGCCTTCTTTGCCAACCCCTGCTTCACTCAGATCCACCCCACTTGCATTCCGGTGTCGGGGGACTACCAGTCGAAGCTCACCCTGATGTCGGAGTCGCTGCGCAACGACGGCCGCATCTGGGTGCCGAAGGCGAAGGGCGACAACCGGGCCGCCAATGACATCCCCGAGGACGAGCGTGATTACTACCTGGAGCGCAAATACCCGAGCTTCGGCAACCTGGTACCGCGCGACGTCGCCTCGCGCAACGCCAAGGATGTCTGCGACGAGGGCCGTGGGGTCGGCCCCACCGGCCTCGGGGTCTACCTCGATTTCAGCGAGGCCATTGGCCGGGTGGGCCAGAAGGCAATCTCGGAGCGCTACGGCAACCTCTTCCAGATGTACGAGAAGATCACCGGCGAGGACCCTTACAAGGTACCGATGCGCATCTACCCCGCCCTGCACTACACCATGGGCGGCCTGTGGGTGGATTACAACCTGATGACCACGGTCGACGGCCTCTATGCCATCGGCGAAGCCAACTTCTCCGACCACGGCGCCAACCGACTCGGCGCCAGCGCCCTGATGCAGGGTCTGGCGGACGGCTACTTCGTGCTGCCCTACACCATCGGTGACTACTTATCGCAGCACATGGGCGACAAGGTCTCGACCGATCACCCCGCCTTCGCCGCCACCGAGGCCGAGGTCGGGGCCCGGGTCGAGAAGCTGCTTTCAGTCAACGGCAGCCGCACGGTCGACTCCTTCCACCGCGAGCTCGGCCAGCTGATGTGGGATCACTGCGGCATGGCACGCAACGAAGCGGGCTTGCAGAGCGCACTGGAGAAGATCCCCGCGCTGCAGGAAGAGTTCTGGAACGATGTCAAAGTGCTGGGCAACGGTGAGAGCGTCAATCAGAGCCTGGAGAAGGCCGGCCGCGTAGCCGACTTCTTCGAGCTCGCCGAGCTCATGTGTCGCGACGCCCTGGATCGCTCCGAGTCCTGCGGCGGCCACTTCCGCGAAGAGAGCCAGACCCCGGAGGGCGAGGCGCTGCGCGACGACGAGAACTTCAGCTACGTCGCCGCCTGGGAGCACCAGGCGAACGGCAAGCCCAAGCTGAACAAAGAGCATCTCGAGTTCGAGTACGTCAAGCTGACGCAGAGGAGTTACAAATAATGGATCTCACGCTCAACGTATGGCGCCAAGCCGGACCCGACGACAAAGGCCGTATGGAGCGCTACGAAGCGCCCGGCGTCAGCCCCGAGATGTCCTTCCTCGAGATGCTCGATGTGGTCAACCAGCGGCTCGAAGAGAGCGGCAAGGAGCCGATCGTCTTCGATCACGACTGCCGGGAGGGCATCTGCGGCGCCTGCGGCCTGATGATCAATGGTGTCGCCCACGGCCCGCAAGGCGCCACCACCGCCTGCCAGCTGCACATGCGCCACTTCAAGGACGGCGACGAGATCACCATCGAGCCCTGGCGCGCCTCCGCCTTCCCGGTGATCAAAGACCTGATGGTCGACCGTAGCGCTTTCGACCGCATCATCCAGGCCGGCGGCTACATCTCGATCAACACCGGTAGCGCGCCGGACGCCAACGAGGTCCTGGTGCCCAAGGTCGACGCCGACAAGGCCTTCGAGGCCGCCGCCTGCATCGGCTGCGGCGCCTGCGTCGCTCAATGCCCCAACGGTGCCGCCCAGCTCTTCACCTCGGCCAAAGTCTCCCACCTCGGCCTGGTGCCCCAAGGCCAGCCCGAGCGCCACCAGCGAGTGGTCGACATGGTCGCCCAGATGGAAGAGGAAGCCTTCGGCTCGTGCACCAACCACCGCGAGTGCGAGGCCGTATGCCCGAAAGAGATCTCGATCGATTTCATCGCACGGATGAATCGCGACTATCTGAAAGCGCGCGTCTTGGGTCGACGGAGTTAGATCTCAGATCCTGTCAGCGGTCACCAGAGCTTCCACCAGGGTCTGTGCCGCGATGCCGCGGCGGGCTTCTCGACCTCGACAATGAAGTTGAGCCACCCCGAGTCGGACTGCTGGTACACCTCGACTGGCACACCGACCTTCGAGTTGTACTCATCCATGGCCTCATAGTCGAAGAGGAACACCCGTTGCTCGCCTTCCTCGGCAACGTCACGGCCAAGCACCTCCCCTTCGAAATCCAAACGTGTCCCGATCTCGGCATAGACGTCGCCGTCGCCCGCCTCGATCTGCCGCAGCACCTCGCCGCCTGCATGGTAGGCCCAATAGCTGGCGGTCGCGACGCTCTGGTAGTGATTGACGACGACCCCGGTGGCCAGCCGCGCCGAGAGGTCTGACGCCAGGCCCTCCGTCTTGCTGAAGCTATTGATGTAGATCTCCGAGACCTCCGGCGTGACTTGCTTCAGAGACAAAACCGACGGAAAGCTGTCTTCGATCTCGAACCCACCCCGTTCAGTCGCCAGGGGCCATTCGCTGGCTCGGCGCTCGAAGGGCAGCCCCTTGGCGACGAGATAGCCGTCCAACGCCTCAGTCACGGCGGACTCCGGGGCCTTCAGGCAGATCTTGCAGACCGTCGACAGCGTCTAGCCTCGCTGAATCTTCGCATTCCATCGAGCTGTGAATGGCGTTCGTGTACGAGTATCTCATCGAGGAGGCCAGGCCAGCAGCCCGCGTTGTCACGCGAGCTGTATACTCGCCCCATGATGGACGCGACGCCAGCTAGCCTTCCAGTACCCCTCGGGACGCCGTCGGTGCGCCGAAGCCAAGAGGAGCGCGAGTGACGGCGGCCGAGGCCCTCGACGTGCTGCTGGTCGAGGACGACGAAGCGCTGGCGATGCTCGAGCGCGAGTCCCTCGAGCGCGAGGGGTTTCGGGTGATCGAGGCACGGGCCGGCCAGAAGGCGCTCGGCTGCCTGGCGGACAGCCGATCCCTGGCGTTGTTGGTGCTCGACTACCGCTTGCCCGATATGACCGGCGCCGACATCGTGGCCCATCTCGGCGATCGCATCACCTCGCTGCCGGTGGTGATGGTAACGGGCTACCCCGATCCGCGGATCGAAGCCCGGATGCGCGACGCCGGAGTCTACGACTACATCATCAAGGACATGAAGCTCGAGTTCCTCGACCATCTGCCGCGCGTGGCCCAGGCGGCGATCGAGAACCGGGCCGGGTAGGCCTTGGCCCGATCCGCCGAAGAGATCCTGCGCACGGTCGCCGAAGGTACGGCGCGGGTCTCCGGTGAGGACTTCTTCCGCGCCCTGGCGCTGCGTCTGTCCGCCGCGCTCGGCCTGCGCTACTGCTTTCTCACCCGTTGCCTCGGCTCGCCGCCGACACGGCTCGCCACCCTCGCCTTCTGGAACGGCGAGGCCTTCGTCGACAACTTCGAGTACGACCTGGCCGGCACGCCGTGCCAGGGAGTGGTAGCCGGCGAAGCATGTATCTATCCGCGCGGCATCCAGCCCCTCTTCCCGGACGACCAGGATCTGGTGGATCTGGACGCGGAGAGCTATGCCGCGGTGCCGTTCCAGAGCTCCGAGGGGGAGGTGATCGGCCACCTCGCGGTGCTCGATGTGGCGGAGCTCGAAGAAGATAGCATCGATCTCTCGATCCTCAAGATCTTCGCCGCCCGCGCCGGCGCCGAGCTCGAGCGGCTGCATGCCAAGGTGGCCCTCGAGGCCAGCCAGCGAACCCTGCGCCAGGCACAGAAGATCGAGAGTCTCGGCGTGCTCGCCGGTGGTATCGCTCATGATTTCAACAACCTCTTGACCAGCGTCCTGGGCAACGCCGAGATGGCGCTGAGCAAGGTCGACGCGCACTCCCCCAGCCACAACCATCTACGCGAGATCATCACCTCTGCGCAACGAGCCACCACCTTGTCGCACCAGATGCTGACCTACGCCGGATCGGGTCACTTCCGGGCCTCACCGATCGATCTGTCGATGGTGATCGGCGAGATGGCTGACTTGTTGCGATCTTCGGTCAGCAAGAAAGCGACCCTCGAGCTCGATCTGGCCGACGACCTGCCGGCGATCGAAGTCGACATCTCGGGCCTCCGCCAGATCGTGCTGAACCTGGTGGTCAACGGCTCGGATGCTCTGGCCACCGAGCCCGGCGTGATCTCGGTCCGGACCGGGGTACGCCAACTCGACCGCAGCGCTCTGGCCGCGTCGTACCTCGACGACGACTTGCCAAGTGGCTTCTACGTCGTTCTGACGGTCAGGGACAGCGGCCACGGCCTCGACGAAGAGACCCGCGTACGGATGTTCGATCCGTTCTTCAGTACCCGGTTCGCCGGACGCGGCCTCGGCCTGGCTGTGGTCTTGGGGATCGTTCGCGGCCACCGTGGGGCGATCGAGGTCGACAGTGGAGGCGATCAGGGCACCGCGATACGAGTCTTCTTCCCCGCCGCCACCGCTCCACCGCCTGAGAAGACGACACCGCTTCGGGTAACCGACGGCGCGGGCCGCACGGTGCTCATCGTCGATGATGACCCGGGGGTCCGCACGATCGCCGGCATGATCCTGCGCGACGCCGGCTTTCAAGCGATCGAAGTGGAAGATGGCCTCGCCGCTATCCAACTCTTCGAGCGCCAAAGCCAAGAGATCTGCGCCGTCCTCCTCGACGTCACCATGCCACAGCTCGACGGACGCCAGACCGTGCGCGAGCTGCGGCGCTTGCAACCGGGGGTCAGGGTCGTCTTCACCAGCGGCTACAGCGAGGAGGAGGTCGCCAGCCAGTTGGGCCGCACGCCCGAGGCCTTCGTCTCCAAACCGTTTACCGCCGAGGCCCTGACCAAGCAGTTGCTCGACACCGTGAACGATGGCGCCGAGGCATCGAGGTAGGCTCTCAGCTGCCCTTCTTCTCCGCCTTGCTGCTCTTGTCGAGCTGTGCCAGCGCCTCTTGCATCCCTTGAGACCAGGTTGCGTTTTCGCTCGCCAGCAGGGCCTCGGTCCGATCGATCAACGTCTCGAAGCGAACGGGATCCTCGCGCTGCGCTGGCGACAGGCCACTCCACCACGTGACGATGTTGTCGAGCTCCATGGCCGCTCGGTTGTAGCCTGCCAGAGTGGACTCGACATTACGCAGCTCGAGATAAGCGCCCAGGGCCGTGGCGAGGCCGACGCTGACGGGCACCCAGATCTCTCGCCCCACGGCTGCGAGGAGAGTGCCCAATCCGCCGAGGGCCGAGATCGCCCATTGGAATCGTCGATGGCGGTGATCGAGAGCCTGCGACTTGCTGCGGAAGAAGGCCTGCTGATCCGCCAGACGCCATTCGAGGTAGGTGGCCGGGCTCAGATCCGAAAAGCCGTCGTCTCCCCCGCCGGCGCCGTACTTCGGCGGCAGCGGTCCGGCGTAGGGCTTGAGGCTGGCGCCCAAGATCTCGCTATCCATCAGCCGAGCGGTGATCGCTGTGATCACCGCGGAGAGCCGTTCGTCGCGGGTCAGGTCTCCGCCCGCCGTGGCTTCGTCGGCCGTTGCATCGTCCGTCGTGGCATCCTCTGACAGGGCATCATCGTCGGCCGCTGCAGCAGCGGTCGGGGCATAGTCGCCGACCCGGCAACGGTAGCGGTAGATCTCGCGCTTGGCGGCCTCGGCGGCACCGCGGAGGTGGATCCAATCGGCACCGCGAGCGAGCTTGGACGCCCCTGCCGTGAGCACCGTCCCGAGGATGGGAGCGACGATCACCGCCAGCCAGAGGGGAAAACGCCAGTCGCCGAAAGCCGGGCGCTCGTTCGAATCCGTGACATGGGCGTAGACGATCGCCAGGGCTGTCGCCGCGACGCCGACGGCCAGGATCCAGATGCGCAGCCGGTAGAACTGCTGCTGCACTGTCACGGCGTTGAGATCGTAGGTGGCGAAACGCTCCCAGGCGTCCTCCAAAACGGTACGTTCGTGGGTCGAGCCCTGTTTCTCTGCAGACTTGGTCATGGCCGAGCTCCTCCAGGCTTCCTGATTCGAGGAATTCTACGGCTATTCGCGGCCCGGCACATCGA
>JBCCGX010000366.1:0-8792 GCA_039029035.1 Acidobacteriota bacterium
GCGATCGCGGAAGTCCTCGACAAGCGCCGTCAGAGAGTTGGAACAATACAGAGACTTCCGAACAGGCGATGCCGCGACCTCTGCGCAAAGTGCAGACGACCCGACAGTACTTGCCTACGGTTTTGCGCGATCGCGGAAGAGGTCCGCAGCGCTTGTCCACGACTTTGCGCGATCGCGGAAGAGGTCCGCAGCGCTTGTCCACGACTTTGCGCGCTGCACAGACAGCCCGACAGCACTTGTCGAGCACTCTAAACGTTGTTCAGAGAGCCGGGCAGCGGTTGTTCAGGACTTTGCGCGCTGCGCAGACAGCCCGACAGCGCTTGTCCTCGACTTTGCGCGCCTTCCAGACGGACCAACAAGGGTTGCCAGGGACTTGCGTGCTGCCCGAACTGCCCGACAGCGGTTGTTCAGAGATTCGCTCGCTGCCGAGACTGCCCGGCAGCAGTTGCCCACGACTTGGCGCACCAGCGAGGAGCTCAGCAGCACCTGCCGGAGCCTCTGGTTGTGGCGTTTGACGAGCACATAGTCTCTGGGTACACTGACTCAAAGCACTGGTTTGTCGATACTTAGAGCGCTGGGAAGGTGGTAGCACTTGGTGACGAGAACATCTCGTGATTACAGAAAGATCGAGTTCAGACGCCTTACCGAGGTCCGTCCGGACATCCTCATCGAGTTGATGAACGATCCCGACGTCCGCCGACACCTGCCGCTTGCTCGGGGACATTTTGGAACGGCCGATTGTGAGCGCTTTGTGGCGGCGAAAGAACAGATCTGGGAAGAGCATGGGTACGGGCCCTGGGCGTTCATACTGGGCGATGAGCTCGTTGGCTGGGGCGGTCTCCAGCCCGAGGGGGACGACGCTGACGTGGGGCTCGTGCTGCACCGGGCCCACTGGGGGGCAGGCAAGGTTCTCTACGAAAAGATCGTCGATCAGGCCTTCGATGAGCTCGGTTTCGATTCCGTCATTGCGTTACTCCCACCCAGCCGAACCCGAGTCGCGGCCCTACGACGCCTCGGCTTCAGTGACGACGGCCAAATCATGATCGGCGAAGAGCTCTTCAACCGATACCGTCTTCAGCGAAGCGCTCGAAGGCGGTAACTGCGAAGCCCCAAAAAGTCACGGGAAGAGACCGGCTGGCAACGGTCCATAGCTGCTCGGAACGAGACATGAGATATGCCATCGCACTTGGATTGATGAGCACAGCTCTAGCGGCAGGAGCGATCGCCTATCCATCTACAACGGCGCTCCTGATCTGGGCGTCTGTCAGCTTCGGATGGGTTGCCCTAGGGTACGCTGGACTGGGTGTACGGGTCTTCGGCAAACGGCCAGACGGACGAATACCGTGGTCGCTGAAGGCTCTGCTCCTACCCTACCTATCTCTCACATGGGTGACTTGGTATCTATACCGCTTCATTAGTCGTGAGGACGCCTTCAATCGGATCGATGATGACCTCGCAGTCGGCCGGCGACTCCTAGCGACTGAGGTCCCAGAGGGATTCGATCATTACGTGGATTTGACGGCCGAGTTCGAAGAGCCTGCGCCGATTCGATCCAAAGGCTCTTATCGCAGTTTTCCCATCTTGGATGCGAGCACTCCTTCATATGAAGAGCTGGAGTGTGCGGTACAGTCAGCGAAAGATGGCAGAACCTACATACATTGTGCGCAGGGACACGGCCGAACCGGGTTATTTGCTCTAGCGCTCCTGCTTCATCGCGGACAAATCGATTCTTCGAAGGAAGGCATCCACCTCTTGAAGAGTCTCAGGCCTGCTATCAACCTGAATCGGGAGCAGTCCAGGTTCATCGAGCGCTATCTGACACAAAAAAAGAACGATCGCACCTCTGAAAGGCCGATCTGAAAGGTATCCCCATGGTCGGCTCAACTTCCAAGGAACGACTCTTCGCCGCAGCCATCGACATTCTGGTGGCTAGCCTCCTGGTCATGGGGACGGGGAGGATCGTCGCCGATAGTCAGCTTTTACTTTGGACGTTACCGGTGGGAGCCTTTCTTGGCTACTATCTCGTCTTCGAAGCTGTTTCGGCCGTGACTCCAGGAAAACTCCTCTTCGGCCTAAGAGTCGTCTCTCTTGACGGCGCACGCTTGAGCCTCCGGAAGGCAGCGATTCGCACATTCTTCAGACTCCTAGAGGTGAATCCGCTCATCCTCGGCGGAATTCCAGCCGGTCTCGCCATCGCTTCCAGCGAGCGAAACCAACGGCTCGGAGATCGTGTTGCCGGTACGGTCGTAATCAAGAGTGCACCCACCGCCGAAGCAGCCACATCAACAGCAGCACCCGCTGAGTCGACCGAGGGCCGCTCAGCCACCAAGCCTCTCGCTATCGCGTATGGCGTACTCATCGTCATAGCAACCGTGCTTGCGATGACCGTTGGGCAAACCAAGACCTCGCGCTCAGATCTTGTCACCGAGGCCGAGAGCCTGTTCGAGCAAGGTAACCATTCGGCGGCCGTCGAGAGCCTCACCAAAGCGCTCGACCTACCAGGCTCGGTTCCCGATTCACAAGTGCGATTTCTCCTTGCCACTGCTTACATGAAACTCGGAAGCGTCTCGGACGCCGAGGCCACTCTTGAATCCGCTATAGCTTCCGACCCCACAGCCGCCAGGCCACTGGCCCTCCTCGGTGGGATCCGAAAAGAGCAGGGGAGATACCCGGAGGCTCGCCAGCTGTTCCAACAGGCCGTTGAGGCCCAACCGAGCTACTACAACGCACATACCGGCCTTGGCTCCATGAGCCTGCTTGAAGGTGACTTCGCGTCCGCGGTCGGGCATCTCGAAACTGCGGCAGACCTTGAACCCAATAGCCGGCACACCTGGCCAGCCCTTGCAATGGCCTACGCCTACAACGGCCAGTTCGAAAAGGCATGGGAGGTCGCAGAGATCACGCGCGGTTTCGACTACATCGAGCAAAGCGAGCTCGAAGAATTAATCCGAGACCTCCAAGGAGTCAACGAGGAGCAGGCGCAAGATCCGTAGGTCTGCGAAACGAGTCTCCGGCCCGGCATACAGAAGCCGCGAGTTGACGAAGTAGACCACTACGTCGCTGTCGGTGAGGACCGTAGGCGCGATGTAGCTCAGTGGGACAGAATACTAAGAACTTCTCTAGCGCCCCAATAAGCTAACAGCGCACACAGCATCACGCCTGAAGCAATCTTGACCGCACAGCCCATCGGGCCGAGCAAGGGACTCATCTCGACAAGGCGCTTGAAAAATACGTTGGTGATCTTTCCGCTAATCGCCCAGTAGAAGGTCAAGATGGAGAGGATGAGCGCTGTCGCAAAGACCATCGTACCGAGTGGTCCAGGTCGCGGACTCGTGAGGAGAGGTGATCCCATCCAGAGAAAGATGAAACCAAGGATTGTGATGACGAAACGCGTCACTCCCCTCATCTTGGTATCAGGAGATCTGGAAGCGAGCAGCAAGGCATAGTCGTAGCCGCATAGCGAGCAAGCGAACGCCATAGGGTCGAGATAAGTGGTGGAAATCGTCCGACTCATCGTGCATCCACAGGAATGGGAGAACAACACATCCCCGGTGGGCTCAGGGCCTGCGGCACCCAGCTCACAAGTCACACCGGTCTCGCCGCATTCACGGCATTCTCTGTTGTCGGCCTGGCTCTTCATCGATTCGCTTCATGGCGTCGGGACCTGACTCCAGTACGGGAATCCCCGACTAATATTCGAGAGCCTGACGCTGACGCTTCAGCACGCCATAGAGTTTCGGGACCGACTCGCCAACAGTCAAAATTCGTTCAGCCGGCGATGCCAATAACCTGGTCTACGTTGCTGGTGAGCGATCGCGATGATTCGAATCTCATCCCTCTTAATCTGATAGATAACCCCAAATGGGAATCGATTCAGCAAGCATCTGCGAGTGTTGACGGACAACGGCTGCCAGCCGGTGGCAAGGTCGAGGATCCGCCGGATAGTCTGCTAGACCTCTTCCAAGAAGTCCCAGCCCAGGCCGCCGTGGCGCTCTTCGTAGTAATCGGTCGTCTCGTTGAGCTCGCTGCGCGCTTTGGGATGGTATTCGAGCTTCATCGGCGAAAGCGCGCACGAGCCTCTGCCATGACCTCGTGGCCATCAAGAAGAGTGACGGTTCCATCGTCGATCTCCTTGACTCGCCTCTCCGCCTCTTCCGCCCAAAGCCGATCGACCTCCTCCGCTGGCGTCTTCAAACTTTGGAGCAGTACGTCGGCGAGCTCCGCTCGATCGTCATCCGGCAATGTCAACGCATCTCGAGCAAGTTTCTCAGCAAGCGCATTCATGGTGGGTCCTGTTCGGCGTTATCTTTGACCTCTAGTCACAGTCTATCGCACCCGACCTCCTGAAAAGCACTCAGGCCTGGAGCTCTCGCTCCAGGCCTGAACTGCCGACCTCTCAGAACGAGGAACCGGCGAGCCTAGAGCCCCTTGACCATCAGATCCCCGACCAGCTGATTGAAGCGCCCGGGATCCGGTAGATCCGACCCTTCGGCCAGGTAGGCGTAGCCGAGGAGTAGATCAGCGTAATCGTCGAGCACCGGCGCCTTCTGATCTTCGGCGAACGCCGATTGCAGCTTGGCGAGGATGTCGTGCTTGGGGTTGAGCTCCATGATGCGCTTCTGCGGGCCGCCCATGCCCATGGCGTTCATGCCCTCCGTCTCGCGCAACAGGCGCTCCATCTGCGGGGTCATGTCGTGCTCGCCAGAGACCAGGCAGACGGGTGAGGTAGTGAGGCGATTGGAGAGGCGGACTTCCTTGATGTGGTCGTCGAGCTTCGTCTGCAGGAGCTCCATGAGGTCCTTATAGGTCTCTTGTTTCTCCTTGAGCTCTTCCTCGGCCTGCTTCTTCTCTTCTTCCGAGCCCAGCTCGACGGTGCCCTTGCCGACCGACTTGAGCGGCTTGTCCTGGAACTCGGTGATGCCCTGGATGGCGAACTCGTCCACTGGATCGACCAGGTAGAGCACTTCGTAGCTCTTCTCTTTGAAGGCTTCCAGGTGGGGTGAGCTCTCGACCGCGGCGCGGCTCTCGCCGGTGAGGTAGTAGATCTCTTCCTGGTCGTCTTTCATGCGCTCGATGTAGTCGGTCAAGCTGGTGAGCTTCTCGGGGTCGGCCGAAGACTGGAAGTAAAGCAGCGGGATGATGCGATCTTTGTTCTCGAAATCGAAGCCGACGCCTTCCTTGAGCACCCGGCCGACCTGGCCCCAGAGCTCCAGGTACTTCTCACGATCGGCGGTCTCCATGGTCTTCAGGTGATCGAGTACCTTGCGGGTCAGCCACTTGCGCATCTGGCCGATCAGCCGATCCTGCTGCACCATCTCGCGCGAGATGTTGATCGGCAGATCGTCGGAGTCGACCACGCCCTTGACGAAGCGCAGGTAGGGCGGCAGTAGATCCTCGCAGTTGTCCATGATGAGGACGCGCTTGACGTAGAGCTGCAGGCCGAACTTCTGATCGCGGAAGTAGAGATCGTAGGGCGCCTTCTTGGGCAGGAAGAGGAGCGCGCGGTATTCGATCCGCCCTTCGGCGCGCAGCGACAGGTGGCTCAGCGGCTCGTTCCAATCGTGCGAGATGTGCTTGTAGAACTCGGCGTACTCTTCCTCTTTGACCTCCGACTCCGGCCGCGTCCAGATCGGCCGCATGGAGTTGAGGGTCTTCTCTTCGATCACCGTCTTGGACGAGCCTTCGATCTCCTTGCCGTCCTCGTCGCGCTCGCTCTCCTCGCGCTGGTGCTTGGTGATCACCGGGTAGGTGACGAAATCGGAGTGCTTCTTGACGATGCGCTGCAGGGTGTGGAAATCGGTGTAGTCGTCGATCCCGTTGTCCGAATCGGCAGGTTTCAGGTGCAGCGTGATGCTGGTGCCGCGCAGGAAGCGATGGTCGTCGGCCAGGGTGTAGCTGCCATCGCCGGTCGACTCCCAGCGAGTGGCCTTCCCTTCGCCCGCCCGCCGGGTCACTACGGAGACACGATCGGCGACCATGAAGCCCGAGTAGAAGCCGACACCGAATTGTCCGATGAGATTCTCCAGCGACTCCGCTGACTCACCTTCCTTCAGCTTGGCCATCAGCTCGCGGGTGCCCGACTTGGCGATGGTGCCGATGTTCGAGATCACCTCGTCGCGGCTCATGCCGACGCCGTTGTCGGCGACGGTGAGGGTGCGCGCGTCCGGGTCGGTCTCGAGACGAATCTCGAGCTTCTCGGCGCCTTCCATCAGCTTGGGCTCGGTGAGCGCCTCGAAGCGCAGCCGGTCGAGGGCGTCGGAAGCGTTGGAGATCAGCTCGCGCAGGAAGATCTCCTTGTTGGAGTACAAGGAGTGGATGACGATATCGAGCAGTTGGCGAGTCTCCGCCTGAAACTCGAAGCTCTCTGCTTTCGCCGGCTTCGCCTTGCTGGCGGTCTTCGGTTTGGTTGCGGTCTTATTTGCCGCCGGCTTCTTGGCTGCGGTCTTCTTGGCCGTCGGCTTCGCCTCGGCGGCCTCGTCCTTCGTTTTCGCCTTGGTCGCTTTCTTCGGGGCGTCGGTCTTCTGAGCCATAGGATTTGGCCTCCCAGCAGTCGTTTCCCATTCGCCGCCTAGGTGGCGAACGCTAATCTGTCATTGGGTGTGGGGGATCTCGCAGGACGCGAGCCGCTCCATCGTATCTGAACGGTCCGTACCTGCTCAACGAGAGAGCCGTTCGATTTATTCCCCGACTCGCGCTAAACCTCTGAAACCAATCGCCGCAGCTCGCGTTCGGCGATGGTCAGCATGGCCAGGTCCGCCGGCCCGTTCTCGAAGTCTTCCAGCAGCCGATCGAGACGTCGAACAGCCCCGGCGCGCTCCTCCTCCCAGGCCCTGATCGCCGCTTTCACCTTGCCCGGTCGGCCAACGATCTGGCGCGCCAGCTGCACCTGGTGCCCCAAGAGATCTTCGATCGTGGTCGTGACGGCCGCCTGCTGCCAAGGGCTCTCGGTGCTCCACCGGCTGGCCGTGTAGCGCAGGCGATCGAACCCGAAACGCTCACCGACCGCGAAGTAGACCTTGCCGACACGCTCCACCGGCTCGCCCGACTGACGGGCACAGCGTGCCACGTCGCAGGCCGAAGGCAGGATGTCCATGCTGGCGAGACGCGTCGCCAGCTCGTGCGGCGTCCCCTGCTCGATCAGCCGTCGGCGCCGGCCGCGCACCCGGGCCTTGGCGCGCGCCGCCAGAAGATCCAGCAGCTGCGCTGCGACGACGACGATGTCCGCCTCGAATTCGCGGATGCAGGCCGAGATATCGAGCGGCCGGCCGCCATAGCGCAAGAACCAACGGGTGGCGCGCTCGACCATACGGATCGACTCGAGCCACATCCGGTTTTGGACATCGCTCGGCGCCTGGTTGTCGAGCGCTTCGATCTCTTCCCACAGCGAGCGCATGGCGAAGACGTCACGCGCCGCAGTGTAGGCGCGGGCGACGTCCGAGACCTCGGCGCCGGTCTCCTCCGCCAAGCGGACGACGAAGCTCGGGCCGACGCGGTTGATCAGGCTGTTGGTGGCGTGGGTGGCGATGATCTCCCGGCGCAGCCGATGGCGCTCGATCACACGGCGGAAACGCCGCCGCATGGGCTTGGGGAAGTAGCGCACCAGGTCGTCGACCAGCAGCTTCTCGTCTGGAAGACTGGAGTCGAGCAGCTCCCCCAATACGTAGATCTTGCTGTAGGCCAGAAGCACGGCGATCTCGGGCCGGGTCAGGCCGCGCTTGCTCTGGCGCCGCTCCTGCAGCGTCGCCTCGTCGGGCAGCCCTTCGAGACGGCGGTCGAGCAGGTCGGCATGCTCTAGGACCCGCATGAGCCGGGCATGCTGGCCGAGGATCTCGGCCCCGCGTGCCTGGTCGATCGAGATCGACTGGGTCTGATGGTAGTTGTCGAGCAAGACCAACTCGGCCACCTCGCCTGCCATCTTGCCGAGCAGCTTTTCTCGCTTCTCCGGGGTCAGCTCACCGCCGGCCACCGCATCGTCGAGCACGATCTTGATGTTGACCTCGTGATCCGAGCAATCGACGCCACCTGAGTTGTCGATGAAGTCGGTGTTGACACGACCGCCACCGAGGGCGAACTCGATCCGCCCCGCCTGGGTGACACCGAGATTGGCACCTTCGCCGATCACTTGGCAGCCGAGCTCGGTGGCATCGATCCGCACGTCGTCGTTCGAGTAGTCACCGACTTCGGCGTTGAGCTCGCGGCTCGATTTGATGAAGGTCCCGATGCCACCGAACCAAAGCAAGTCGACTTTGGCCTTGAGGATCGCACGCAGAAGATCGTCGGGCGTCACGGCGCCGCTGCTGAGACCGAGGAGGGCCCGGATCTCGGCGCTGATGACGAGCGACTTGGCGTGGCGATCGAAGACGGCGCCGCCGGCTGAGAGACGCCGCTCGTCGTAGTCCATCCAGGTCGAGCGCGGCAACTCGAAGAGCCGCTTGCGCTCCTTGTAGGCGATCGCCGGATCAGGATCGGGGTCGACGAAGATGTGCAGGTGGTTGAAGGCGGCGACGAGCCGCGTGTGCCGCGACAGCAGCATGCCGTTGCCAAAGACGTCGCCGCCCATGTCGCCGACCCCAACGACGGTGAAGGGCTCGTTTTGGATGTCGCGGCCCATCTCACGGAAGTGCCGTTTGACCGATTCCCAGGCGCCGCGGGCGGTGATGCCCATCTTCTTGTGGTCGTAACCCACCGAACCGCCGGAAGCGAAAGCATCGCCGAGCCAGAAGCCATGCTCGCAGGCGATGTCGTTGGCGATATCCGAGAAGGTCGCCGTGCCTTTATCTGCAGCCACCACC
>JBCCGX010000367.1:0-8790 GCA_039029035.1 Acidobacteriota bacterium
CCAACGCGAGATCGACGAGCTGTTGGCGCAGAAGAAGGAGGCGACGTCGGCCTACGACAACGTCTTCCTGCGCATCGCCCGCCAGTTCGAAGATCTGTGCCGCTACGTCGGCCAGGTCGACCTGGCGGAAAAGGTGCGGCCGTCCACCAGCCGGCTCGGTCGCACCGAGCGCGAGCCGGCGGACGGTGAGGCCACGGAGCAAGAGGAGGTCTCCAACGACACCTCTCCGAGCGACGAGGCCCCACCCCCTGCCGGCACTTCGGAGGCCGAGCCCGAGCCCGGCCCGGCCACCGAGTCGCCACCGGACCCGCCAGGAACCACTCCCGAAGGTCCGTGATCTGAATTGATGTGATCCCTTGCAGGCGGGCCGCTCCGCGGAGCGGCCCGCCGTTTTCTCGAGTCAAGGATGCATCCGAGCAGGACGACCGCTTGCCTGCAAACGGCGACGGCGCCAACGCTCCCAGCAGCTTCGCAGAGTGCCATAGACCTCGGCCGGCGACCGATCGAGGTAGACCAGCGGCAGATCCACTCGCGAGCCATCGGCGAGCCAAGCGGGGCGCTGCCAGGCGTCGGCCTGGAGCCGCAGCTCGAGCCAGTGGGTACAGCGGTCCCGCCGGGGTTCCTCCACCCGGTAGGCGAATTCACGCACCGCGGTCCAGGGAATGTGGTACCCCGGATGCTCGTCCGTTTGAGCGGCCCACAGGCCGGACGCATCGGCGCCCAGCCGCGTCGGCTGATCGAGCAGCTCCCGTGCGGCTTTGATCGCGAACGGCAGCGCGACGAGCGCCACCACCACCAGAGGAATCTGGTGCCTGAACAGCCGCATCTCGGCAAAAACCAACCACTGATGAAAGATCAAGGCGTCGAGCAGCATGCCGCCAAAGAACACCCCGTTGGCGACTTCCAGCCACAATAAGCCACGACTGCGGTGAAACGCCACCACGCTACCGACTGCTGCAGTTCGACTTTTCATCAACACACTCTCGGACGACGATCGATCCATCTCGACCGTCAACGAGACTACGGTTGACCTGCCCGATCTGTTCGCTGGCGCCGACTAGGGAGCCGAGCTCCAAGCGGAGGTGTTGCCGGACTCGAAGCCGTCAGCGAAGACGAAGCTGCCGATCGACAGCGTCTGGTCAGCGAACTCGAGTCGCTCCACATCGACCACCGTATCGCTACCGTCGCGGCCGCCGATCTGATCGAAGACCAGGAACGAGCCGCCCTGGTCGGTGATCGTGTAGTCGATCCGGTCACCGGTGAAGCGCACCGTGTCGACACCGCCGCGACCGTCGAGCGTGTTGTCAGCAGTGTTGCCAGCCAAGCGATTGTCGAGCACGTTGCCGGTGAGATGGCTCGGATTGGAAGCGGCCAGGCGGATGTCGCTCAAATACTGAGATTTGTGGGTGTACTCGGTCGCGGCATCGAAAGTCAGGGTGAAGGTGCCGTCGAAGGCGGCCGCACACCGCAGGTCGGCGGTGAAGAACTCGGGCAAGAACTTGCGCATCGAGGCGACGCCGGCGGGATCCCCGGCCAACACCGCGGCGCGGGTGTGGAAGGCGTACTCGCCGCCGAACGACGTGCCGTTGCCATCGGGGTCGTGCGCCCAGTAGCCGTAGTACACATCGATGACGCTGATGATGTACTCGAACACTTCGTCCGCGATGGGTAAGCCTGGCGGCGGTGTCCAGTTGCCTGCCGCTTTCGCCGCGTCCTTCGCCGCCGTCATCTCGGCGTGGTAGGCGGGCAGGACCGGTTGAATGCCGGCGCCGTGCACCAGGTGAAAGACTTCTTCCAGAGTGGCATCGCGAATCGTGTTGTCCAGGTAGGCTGCACTGCCTTCGACCACGGATTCGGTGGCGTACAGGTCTTGACCGAAGATGTTGGCGTTGCCCAGCGGACCGTTCAGCGCCTGCTGCGCCGCCGCCTCGGTATTGAAGTACACCAGCGCCGCTTCGAGACTCCCCATCGAGTTGGCGACCGCCGTCTTGTCCGCCCCGAACTCGGATCCGGGTGCGTCGGTGAGATAGAAGCGCATGACCTCCCGGGCACGGGCCGCCATCTCGTCGGTGACCTGATCCTGGATCAGGAAGTGGATCGCCTCGCCATTCGGCGCGACGATCTTGGTGTAGCGGTCGAAAATGTTGCTGAACACCGGATCGACCGTCGGCGGCAGCGGCACGACGCCGTTGGGCGACTGCGAGATATCGATGTCGTCGGGCAGTGTCTGCGCGCCACCGCAGACGGCGAGACCCAACAATGCGAACAGGCCGAGGCAACACGCCATTGCGGGTCGCCGGATGCTGGCAGAGACCAAGGTCGACGGGACAGGACGAACAATGCGCTGCATGGGTTCTCCTAGCGAATCGTGAACGAGGGATCGCCGTGACCCACTTGCGCCGAGACACGGCGCTCCGCGGTCACCCGTCCGAGAGTAGGCTGAGAACTGTCGAGAGCTCGTCGCCGAATCGTTCAGATTTCGTCGATCAAGGTGACTCGGGATCGGGCGCGAGATCGATCCGAACGCGAGTGCCGACACCGGTGGTGCTGTCGATCTCGATCCGCCAGCCATTGTGCTCACACAGGCGTTTGACGATCGACAGACCCAGACCCGCTCCACCGCCCGGCGACCGACCGCCGCGAAAAGCGCGCTGGTAGACAAAGGGCAGCTCGTGCTCGGGTATGCCCGGCCCGTTGTCGACGATCTCGATTCGATCGCCGTCTTGTGCCACCCGGATCTCGCCTTCTGGCGTATAGGCGATCGCGTTGTCGATCACGTTGCCGACGACGATCGCTAGGACCTCTTCCGGCACGGCCAGATCACTCTCCCGCGCCAGGTCGAGCGTCAAGCCGATCTCGCGATCAGACGCCGCTTGCTGCCGACCATTGACGATCTCGCGCAAGGCGGGACCCATTGCGGATCGTGGAGCCGCCGGTCTTGCTTCGATGTCACCCTCCCGGGCGAGTACCAGAAGCGCCTCGATCAAACGGCTCATGTGACGGCTGGCGCGCTGGAGCCGTGCCAGCCGAGACCGCGTCGGCTCGCCGTGCGCCTCGGTCATCAACAGCTCGACGCCGCTTGCGATCGACGCCACGCCGGTCCTCAGCTCGTGGCTGGCATCGGCCGCGAACGCCTTCTCGCGCTCGACGAAGCCGACGAGGCGACGCCAGTAGCGCTCGAAGGCGCGCGCCAGATCCGCCACCTCGTCGGTGCCGTAGGCGCCCTCCTCGAGCACCCGGGACGGCTGCGCATCGAGCGCCTCGACCCGGCGCGCCAGGCGAGTGAGCGGTTGAATGATGCGACTCGACATCCAATAGCCGAAGCCCAGAGCAAGTAGGCTGGAGAGGAGGACACCGCCACCGAGGAGCACGATCAGCACGAGAGTGATCTCCCCTTCAATCGCCAGGATCTGCTCGATGTCGTATTCGATCAGGTAGCGAAACTGGCCTCGGTCTTCAACCTGGACTTCCGAGGGCTCGCTGTCGTGCTCGATCTGGTGGCGTCCCGGCTCGAGGCCCCGCAGGCGGACCGGCAATCTCGACAAATCGTCGAGCTCGGCCACATAGGCCTGGTAAGCCGGAGTCTCCCAAGTCCCGGGCCTGGGTGTGGAGCCCCGGCTCTCGATGAAGTCGTCGAGGTCGTTGTCGTATTGCGAATCCGAGTAGCTGGGCCGAACGACTTCGAACGAAAAGAACGTTGCCACGGCGAAGAGGCCGCTCACCACCAGGCTGATGGCGAAGAAGGCGACGCTGATGCGCACACGGAGATTCCGCCGCGAAAGCATCGTCAGTGCAATCGATAACCGATGCCGTGTACGGTGTGCAGCAAGGCGCGGTCGAACGGCTTGTCGACCTGACTGCGGACGCCATGGATGTGCGAGCGCAGGGTGTCGCTGTCCGGTGGCTCGTCACCCCAGACCGCCCGTTCGAGCTCCTGCCGGGTCACCACGCCGGGTGACCGTTCCATTAGCAGCCGCAGCACCGCCATCTGTGCCTTGGTCAGGCACAGCGGCTCGGCCGCACGGGTAATCTCCATGGTCTCGAGATCGAAGACGAGATCGTCGACCTGCAACCGTTGGCCGGCGTGCTGCTGGTTGGCGCGCCGATGGAGTGCCTGGAGACGCGCTTCGAGCTCGCGCAGCTCGAAGGGCTTCACCAGATAGTCGTCACCGCCGCTAGCAAAACCGTCGAGCTTGTTCTCCAACGTGTCGCGCGCGGTGAGCATCAAGACCGGTGTCGACTTGCGCGCTTCACGGCGCAGCTTGCGGCAGACCTCGAGACCATCCAGGCCCGGCAATGTGAGATCGAGCGCGATGACGTCGTAAGCGTTGACCGTCGCTAGGTGCAGACCGGTCACGCCGTCACCGGCCACGTCCATGGTGAATCCCTGCTCTTCGAGGTACTCACAGATGTTGATCGCCAGATCGTCGTGGTCTTCGATCAACAGGGCGTACATCGGGCGAATTATAGGCCGCTGATGTCGAGTGCTCGTCGAGCAGATGTTCAGAAAACGTTCACTCTCGGGTCTTCGAAGAACGCGTCGTTGGGCCCCAGCGGGCTTTTCTTGACCCCTCTCTGACGCGAAATGGACGTTCTAGGCAGACGCTTTTACAGCCTGTCTCTGCGCTTAAGAGCACCCGACCGACCGACCGTCACCCAACGGTCGAGCTGTCGTCGATCTCGCGGCTCCGTTGCCGCGTAGGTCTCGGCCTGTGGCCGACGACACACGGTGAACCACCAAGGAGGAACTTCCTAGTGCCAAGAAAGAACGCCCGGCTTCGCCCACTCATCCTCGTCACCGCCTTGCTCGCCCTCTGCGGCTGGAATGCCGCGGCGAATCCCGAGGCCACGTCGACCGGCCCGCAGCTCGTGCCGGCGGTCTGTTTCGCTCCGGACACGCCCGAAGAGGCGGTGAGACAGACCTACACGCGCCACTTCCAAACCCAGCTCCTCAATTCGCTCACCGGCCAGTTCCAGAAGTTCCAATTCGCCGATGGCGACCGCTGGACCACCACCGCCACCGATCCAGGCCCCCTCGGGCAGGGCGACCCCACCACGTTGACCTGGAGCATCGTGCCCGACGGCACGAGTATCTTCGGCTACAACGGCGAGCCGACCTCGCCGAGCAACCTGCAGGCTTTCCTCAATAGCATCTACGGCAGCCAGGCGGTGTGGCTGCCGATCATCGAAGGTGTCTTCGCCCGTTGGGGTGATCTGAACGGCGTCACCTACGTCTTCGAGCCCAACGATGACGGCTCGCCCTGGACCCAGTTCACCATCGCCCCCGGTGTTCTCGGTGTGCGCGGCGACGTGCGGATCTCGGGGCACTTCATCGACGGTCCGGGGTTCACCCTGGCCTACAACTTCTTCCCCAACTTCGGTGACATGGTGATCGACACCGGCGACACGGCCTATCTCAACACGGCCAACGATTCGCTGGTCTTCCGCAACGTCCTGGCCCACGAGCACGGCCACGGCCTGGGTATTCGCCACGTCTGCCCGGTGAACCAGACCAAGCTGATGGAACCCTTCCTGAGCACCAACTTCGACGGTCCGCAGTTCGACGACATCCTGGCCGCCAACCGCGGCTATGGTGACGACTTTGAAGACAACGACGCGCCGGGCATCGCGGCCGATCTCGGCCTCGTCACCCCGGGGACCGGCGGGGGCGCCGCGATCAGCCCGAGCCTCGACGACAACAGCGACCGGGACGTCTACGCCATCACCACCAGCGGCGGTCAGCAGATCTCCGTCACGGCAACCCCGCTGGGCACGACTTATCTGTCCGGTCCACAGTTGGGCTCGGGCGCCTGTACACCCGGCACCCCGTTCAACCCACTGGACAACCAGGATCTCTCGATCGAGGTGCTCGACACCAACGGCTCGACGGTGCTCGGCAGCGTCAACGCCACCGGCGCCGGCTCCGCCGAGAGCCTCTCTGGCGTCGCCTTACCCGGCGCCGGCACTTTCTTCATCAGCATCGACGGCGGCACCAACAACGAGGCGCAGCTGTATGACTTCTCGTTCTCGGTCGACCCGGTGCCGGGCGGCTACGTCCACAGCGTGACCCCTGGCACCGCCGGTGCCAACAACACGTTCTCCGTCTCTGGCGCCACGCCGGGCCAGACGACCTTCTTCGTCTTCGGCCTCAACCCGGGCTCGTTCAACGTGCCGGGCTGCCCCGGGGCCACGGTCGGCATGTCCGACGTCAACATCCTGTCGACCTCGGTTGCTGACGGTGCGGGCAACGCCACCTTCGGGCCGATCTTCGTCGGCGGCGGCCTTTCCGGCGTGACGGTGCTCTTCCAGGCGGTCGAGCTGTCGACCTGCACGGTGAGTAATCTGGTGGTCAACACCTTCTGATCGGCGCCTCGAGCGCATGATCGCAGCCCCCCGCCGAGTCCCGGGATCGGCGGGGGGCTGCAATCTACTCGCTGCGTAGATCGTGAGTGGGTCGAGCCGGCCACCCCCGGGAGGTATCAGTCACTTTGTCAGCCCGGCTGCCCGGCTGCCCCGGCTGCTTTAAGACTTTGCGATAGAATCGGTCACAGGTGCCGGAGGATACAATGAGTCCAGCCGTACAACATCTGGCAGACAAAGCGCTGAGCCTAGAGGAAGAGTCCCGCGCCGAGCTCGCTTCGATTCTGCTGAGGAGCCTCGATGGGCCACTCTCCCTGGATGAGGGCGTAGAGCGCTGGTGGCTCGAAGAAGCCGACCGGCGCGACCGAGAGCTGGCTTCCGGAGCGGCTGAGGGTCGACAGTGGGAAGACGTTCTCGCGGCGGCCCGAGATCGGCTTCGTTGACACAACCGATCTTTCATCGGCAAGCCGAACGGGAGCTCTTGAAGAGCATCGATCTGTATGAGGCCAAAGTGCGTGGTCTCGGCGGCCAGTTTCTCGAAAGGGTCATTCAGGCACTGGAGCAGATCCAAGCCTTCCCGGAATCGTGTCCGGTCTTATCGGGCCGAGCCCGCAAGAGACCTTTGAGGCAATTCCCCTACAGTGTCATCTACAGTATCGACCCGAGCGGCATCTTCATCCTGGCGATAGCACATCAAAAGCGAAGAGCGGACTACTGGAAAGATCGGCTCTGAGAACCCGACGGCACGAGCATCTTCGGCTACAACGGCGAGCCGACGTCGCCGAGCCACCTGCAGGCCTTCCTCGGGCGCCTGTACGGCTGGCACCCCGTTCAACCCGCTGGATAACCAGGACCTCTCGATGGAGGTGCTCGACACCAACGGCTCGACGGTGGCCCGATCGTGGTCGGCGGCCTCTCCGGCGTGACGGTGCTCTTCCAGGCGGTCGAGCTGTCGACCTGCACGGTGAGTAATCTGGTGGTCAACACCTTCTGATCGGCGCCTCGAGCACATGATCGCAGCCCCCCGCCGAGTCCCGGGATCGGCGGGTCGCTGCAATCTACTCGCTGCGTAGGATCGTGAGTGGGTCGAGCCGGGTGGCTCTCCAGGCAGGGATCGAGCTCGCCACCAAAGCCGCGACGACAACGGTCGCCACGCCGAGGGCGAGAGTGACTCCGTCGGTCGGCGAGATGCCGAAGATCAGGGATTCCAGCACTCGGGTAGCGAGCAGCGCGCCACCGAGGCCCAGAGCGACTCCGATCAGCACCAGGGTCATGCCTCGTCGAAGAATCATGCCGAGCACTGAGCCGCCGGTGGCGCCGAGCGCCATGCGCACGCCGAGCTCGTGCGCCCGCTGCGCCACCGAATACGCCAGGGCGCCGTAGATTCCGACCAGGGCAAGGATCAGGGCCACGCCAGCGAAGGCGCCGAGGACCAGGGTATTGAATCGAGGCGCGGCGATCGACGAGGCCACCAGCTCCTCCATGTGCACCGATCGGCGCACGGGCACGTCGGGGTGCAGGCTGTGCCACAGCGCCCGCATGGCTGGCAGGGTGGACCGCTCGTCGCCCGCGGTCCGCGCGACGATGTCCATCGGCCGGCCGTGCGGGTCTTGGTCGAAGGCCAGGTACATCTCCGGCATGCCAGCGCGGGCAAGGTCGAGCGTCCGAACGTCGCCGACGACACCAATAACCTCGAACCAAGTTGCCTCGTAGCCGTCGAACGCCTTGAAGCGACGGCCGAGGGGATTGTCCGCGCCGAAGAGATCCCGCGCCATCGTGGTGTTGACGATGGCCACGGGTTGGCTGCCCGGTCGATCGGCAGGGTCGAACAGACGCCCCCGACGCAGGGGGATCCCCATCGCCTCGAAGAAGCCCGCCGTGACATGCTGATAGTAGACCCCGTTTTCGTGGCGGTAGTCCGGCCGGTCGTCGACCGCCTCGATACCGCGCATGGCATAGTTGCCGCTCAAGGGCAGGTTGGCGGTGATCCCCACCGCGGTGACCCCCGGCAGCGCCGCGATCCGGTCCGTCACCGTACCGTAGAAGCCCGGCAGCTCAGCCGACGACTCGGCGGGCGGAGAGGTGACACTCAGCACCTGCACCTGCTCGGGATCGAACCCTTTGTCGACCTGCTGCAAACGCATGAAGCTGTGGATCAACAGTCCGGCACCGACCACCAGGACGAAGGCCACCGCGGTTTCAGCGATCACCAGGACGTTTCTCAGGCGCTCCTGCCTGGCCGAGCCCCCGGTGCCCCTGGCGCCTTCCTTCAGGCCACGACTCAGGTCGGGTCGCGAGCTGCGCAAGGCCGGGATCCAGCCGAAGAGCAGGCTGGTGAGAACCGAGACCAGCACCGCAAAGGCCAGCACATTGGCGTCGACACCGACCTCCGTCAGCCGGGGTATGTTGCTCGGGCTGAGGGCGACAAAC
>JBCCGX010000368.1:0-8769 GCA_039029035.1 Acidobacteriota bacterium
AGGCACTCAGTCGACCCTCGATCGTCTGATCGCAGCCCAGGCCGCGGCGACACCGGAGGGGGTCGCCCTGGTGGTCGGCGACGCTCGGTTGAGCTATGCCGAGCTCGATGCCCGAGCGGGCGCCTTGGCTCGGCGGCTCGAGGCCCATGGCGTCGGGCCGGACGCCCTCGTAGGGATCTTCCTCGAGCGCAACGCCTGGTTACCTATCGCGATCCTCGGTACGTTGCGAGCGGGCGCCGCTTACGTGCCGCTGGATCCAGTCTATCCGCGCCAGCGGCTCCGCTTCGTGATCGAAGATACTCGGGCGCCGGTAGTCCTGACCCAGAGCTCCCTGCTGGATCGTCTACCGGAGGGTGACGCCCGGGCGCTGTGTCTCGATCGGTCCGGCGGGGCGGCGACAGACTCCGGGCTTCCGGCCGACCGATCGGCGGTGGCGTCTGGACCGGATGATCTCGCCTACGTCATCTACACCTCTGGCTCCACCGGTCGACCGAAGGGGGTGGCGATTACCCATCGCAGCGCCGTGCGGCTGCTTGCCTGGGCGCGGCGCCAGTACTCGCGCGAGCAGACAGCCGGTCTGCTGGCGGCGACCTCGGTGTGCTTCGATCTGTCGATCTTCGAGCTCTTCTTGCCCCTCGTCCGAGGCGGCAAGGTGATCTTGGCCGATAGCGCCTTTCACCTGCGGGCACTGCCAGCGGCCGGCGAGGTGACGCTGGTCAATACCGTCCCCTCGGCGATTACCGAGCTGGCGCGCCAGAGTGCCCTCCCGGCGACGGTCCGCACGGTCAACCTGGCCGGGGAGGCGTTGCACCAGAGCGTCGTCGATGCAACCTACGACGCGGGCGGAGTCGATGCGGTCTACAACCTCTACGGTCCGTCGGAAGACACGACCTACTCGACCTGGGAGCGGGTCTCACCCCGGGCCGCGACGAGCCCTTCGATCGGCCGGCCCGTCGACGGCACCCGGGCGTATCTGCTCGACCGCCAGGGCCGAACGGTGCCGGTCGGAGTCGCGGGCGAGATCTTCCTCGGCGGCGCCGGCCTGGCGCGAGGCTATCTCGGCCGACCGGGCGCGACCGCGGCGCGCTTCCTGCCCGACCCCTTCAGCGATCGGACCGGCAGCCGGCTCTACCAGACAGGCGACTCGGGACGCTTGCGGGGCGACGGCCGAATCGATTTCCTCGGCCGGATCGACCACCAGATCAAGCTGCGCGGCTTTCGCATCGAGCTGGGCGAGATCGAAGCGGCGCTCAGCCACCAGCCGGGGGTCGAGGAGACGGTGGTCGTCGTGCGCCGCACGGCGGGGGTTGATCGGCTGGTGGCTTATATTGCCTCGCAGCAGACGCCGCCACCCTCGACGGCCGATCTGACCCAGGCCCTGCGGCGCGGTCTGCCGGACTACATGGTGCCTTCCATCGTCGTGCTGTTGCCGGAGCTGCCGCGCCTACCCAACGGCAAGATCGATCGCCAACATCTGCCCGAGCCGGCGACGCAAAGGCCGCAGCTCGCCGCGTCCTTCGTGGCTCCGTCGACCGAGCTCGGCCGCCAGCTGGCCGCGATCTGGCAAGAGGTGCTCGGCCTCGATCAGGTCGGTCTCGACGATAGCTTCTTCGAGCTCGGCGGCCATTCGCTCCTCATGGCCCAGGTGCACGATCGCCTGGAAAAGCTCGTCGACAGGCCGATCCCGATCGTCGAGCTCTTCCAGTTTCCGACCCTGCGGGCGCTCGAGAAGCATCTCGGGGGCGCCGCCGAAGCGCCGCCGTCGTTTGATGCGGTGCGCCAGCGAGCGGCGCGCAAGCGGCGCCTGGCGCCGGCCCGTAGGAGCCGGCGAAGCCGCTCACGCCCGAGTCGGTAGGCCGCTGTGCTGGTAAAGGAAGGCGAGACGGGCTCGCACATCGGTTCGTCGGGGGTCGTAGCGCAGAATCTTCTGGTAGATGGCGATCGCCTTGGCCCAGAAGCCATCGTCGGCGTAGGCGCGGGCAACCCTCTCGAAGACAGCGATACCGGGACCGAGGCGATCGCTGCGGGCCAAGAGATCGCCGATCCGATTGAGGATCGAGAGGTCGCTCGCCTGCTCGGCGAAGGATTCGAGCGATCGATAGGCGCGTCCGTCGAATCGGCCGCGGGCGATACAGCGTTCGACCGATCGCAGAGTCCTCTCGAGCTCGTCGCGGCGTAGACGGGACGTAGGTTGTCTTTGGGGGCCTGGGTTTGACATCGATCCGATCTCCTTCCTCGGGCTGATGGGGTGTTCAATCGACTCTCGTGATTGGTACAGACGGGAAGGGAGGCTGCGATTTGACGCCCGCGACGAAAAAGGTCGAGATTTCTTGGCGACTGGGGACGTGCGGTAGAGTGGGCGCCCCTTGTTCAGTAGGTGCCTCCTGTCCATACGGGCATCCCTGTCCAAGTGGGCACCCCCTGTCGAAGGGGAACCCCGTACAAAGGAGCTCATCGATGAACCCTTCGCGCCGAATCGTCTTTCTACTCTCGATCGCCTTCGCGGTTGTCGGTCTGACGCTTTCGGCTCAGCCCATGGCGCCACCCGAATCGACGCCGATTCTCGGTCAGGGGGACGGCGGCCCGTGCCAGGGCGAGCACTGCGTCGTGCCGGACGACGGCACGGCGGAAACCGGTTACGGTTGGGTGCCTTCGGTCGTCGAAGGCGAGTTCGTGCAGCGCATCCACAGTGGCCAGTTTCCGACTCGCAACCTGGATTCACTCTGCATCTGCTGGATCCGTAGCCAGACCGACGACACGATCGACTTCGAGATCGTGTTCTACGACGAGGTCGACGGAGTCCCAGGGCCGTTGCCTTATGCCGTGGTGCCGGCGAGCGCCGTGGTCCCGCCCGTGGGGATCACTGAGACGTTCGCCGAAGTCGATCTGGGGGTCACGATTCCGGTCGGGCCCTCTTATATTGGCGCGCGCTGGGATGCCTCGGCCGATCGCTTCTTCTTCGTCTGCACCGATACGAGCGACGCCACCGAGCCGGTCGACGTTTTCTTTCGCGACGACCGCACCAAGAACGGCATCTGGACGAGCGTCTTCGTCTCCAACGATCCGATCTTCGATGCCCACCGGTCGATGATGATCCGGGCCTGCTCGAACCTCTTGACAGCGGTCGATATCCCGACCTTGGGCGTTGGCGGGCTGTTGGCGTTGGTCCTCCTCCTGGCCGGGTTCGGCCTGAGGAAGCTTTCGCCCCGCCGGGCAGGCCGAAAGAGCTGGAACTCGCGGTCATGACGGACGGTCCCGATCCCCTCGAGCGGCTGCGCGAGATCATCGAGGCCTGGCCCGAGACGCGGGAGAAGCTCTCCCACGGCTCGCCCACTTGGTGGGGCGGGCGGAAGACCTTCGCCACCTTTGCCGATGATCACCACGGCGACGGCCGGGTCGCCGTATGGGTGAAGTCGAGCTTCGATGAGCAGGAGCTGCGGGTCGCAGCCGATCCCGAGACCTTTTTCGTGCCGCCCTACCTCGGACCGAGCGGTTGGGTCGGCATGCGCCTGGACCGGGATCCCGATTGGGAGTTGGTTGAAGAGCTGCTCGAAGACGGCTACCGCATGGTGGCGCCGCAGCGGGCGATCAAGGCCCTGGAGTCTCTCCTTGTGACCCTAGAGCGTACAGGTGGCTCCGGGTCCGAATGAAGAGCGCGCCGTCCGAGATCGAGGGGGTCGCGGTCAGCCCTTCCCCCATGTCGTTCAGCGCGAGCTCCCGATACTCGCGCCCTGTCTTGACCACGTAGACGAGGCCCTCGTTGGTCGGCAGGTAGAGGCGGCCGTCGGCCGCAACTGGCGAGGCGGTGAAGTTGCCACGCTTGCTGAGGCGCGCCCGATAGACGCGCTCGCCGGTGACGGCGTCCCAGGCGGTCAGGCGCCCACCGTTGGCAGGGATGTAGAACAGCCCGTCGTAGATGATCGGTGTCACCATGTAGGAGCCGCCGCGGGCGTGACTCCAGGCGATGGCGTCGCTGGAGGTGGCGTCGTCGGGCAGCGAGAGATCACCGCGCTGACCGGGTCGGATGGCATAGATCGGGAACGCCGGCGGGTAGCCGGTGGTGACGTAAATCAAGCCATGGGCGGTGATCGGTGCCGGTACGACCTGCTCTGAGTTGGGGCGCAGGTGCCATAGCTCTTGCCCCGTCTCCAGCGCGTAGCCGCGGATCGTCGGGGCGTTGGTGATGATCTCCGCGTGCTCGCCGTCGCGGTAGACCAGGGGAGTGGCCCAGCCCGAGACCTCGTCGCGCGGCGTCTTCCACAGCTCGCGCCCGGTCTCGACGTCGTAGGCGGCGAGGAAGGCCCCTTCGTGGATGTCGGCCTGCAGGATCACCTTGCCGTCGTCGAGGATCGGCGAAGAGGCGAACCCCCAGTGGATGCTGGGATCGACATAATTGCCCGCGTTCAGACCGCCGAAGTTTTTGCGCCACAGCACCTTGCCGTCCATGTCGTAGACCAGCATGCCGGCAGTGGGGAAGACTACGACCACGTGGCGGCCGTCTGTGGCAGGGGTCGAATTGGCCTGGCTCGAGGTGAGATGTCGTCCGGTGAGTGGCACGGCCGACGCCGCTTCGTGCTGCCAGATGACCTCACCGGTCGACTTGTCGAGGGCGAGTGTCCTCCAGGTGTGCACCGCCGTGTCGTCGCCGTGGTGGGCGGCGAAGCTGCCGTCCCTGGCGCCCGCGACCGGTTCGCCGGCAGTGGAGACGGCGGTGGTGACATAGACGCGCTCGCCCCACACCGCTGGGCTCGAGTGGGCTAGCCCGGGGAGGGCTGTCTTCCACAGGATATTCTGACCGCTCTCGACGTCCCAGGTCGTGGGAGTGCCCTGGCCGTCACCGACACCCGAAGCATTGGGCCCACGGAACGACGGCCAGTTGATCGCCGCCCGACGTGGCGCGGCTGTCGACTCGACTTCCGTCGGCGGCGTGTGGGTCAAGGCCTCGGTGCTGTTGTCGGACTCGAAGCGGCGCAGCTGGGTGAAGTCACTGCCGCGGGCATAGCCCATCCATTCGATGATGCCCAGGCGGCCGATGAAGTAGATTCCGAGGTCGTGATCGTCCGGCGCACGGAAATGTCGCGATGCGAGCGCCACGAGCGGTGTTGGCTCTGCCCCCTCAGACTGCAGCCGCAGGCGCCCTTCGTGGAGCTCGACCCGCATCACCTTACCGTCGCGACCGCGATACTGGCCGGCCAGCTGCTCGAGCGCCGCAGGGTCGAGATCGACGGTCGGCAGGGTCTCTCGCACCTTGGCGGGCTGAATGATCCGTACGAGCTCGTCCGCGCCGGCCTCGCGGGCCATGGCGAGAGCGGCACGTTTCTCGAAATCGAGCAGCGGGCCACGTCGTACGAGGGCCGTGGCCACCGAGGGAAGCCGGTGTTGGACGCTTTCGACCAGCGAGGAGTAGTTGGTGTCTAGCGCGCCGCCTTCGATCAGCCGAACCGCCACGTCGGCGTGGCCGCCGGTGATAGCAACGCTCAGGGCACTGCGTGAGAAGAAGAAATCCTGCACGTCGGGGTTGGCACCCTTCTCGAGCAGGAAGTCGACCACCTCCAGATGGCCGTACTTTGCAGCGAAGTAGAGCGGCGTGACTTCGTATCTTGTTTGGGCATCGAGGTCGACACCGGATTCGATCAGTGTCTTGACCCCCTCTAGATCACCATCAGTGGCCGCAGCCCAAATGTCACGCTCGGCGCAAGCCGGCCCAGCGGTCGTGGCGAGTAGAAGCCCTAGAATGACGAGGCGTCGCATGGTTTCCTCCTGGATTGAGACGATGAACCATCCTATACCGTTCGGGTCGACGCCTCGCGAGGTAGTTCTCATCTGAAAGGTCTACTATGAGCTCTCGTACCACGGCGATACGGGGATTGGCTGAGCTCGTCCTCCGGGTCCATGATCTCGATTTGATGCACCGTTTCTATGAAGACGTCTTGAATCTGGAAGTTCTGCGGCGATTTCCAAACTCTGTGTTCTTCCGCATTGCCGAAGGCCACGCCGGCCACCCGCAAGTTCTTGCTCTTTTCGAGAGGGCCGAGACATCCTCAGAGCCGAGCCTTGATCGAGCGCCGGCGCCGAGCGTCAGTCAGGAGCACTCGCCACTCCATCACCTGGCCTTCGATATCGACCTTGCTGACTACGAGCGCGAGCAGCAACGCCTCGAAGGCCTGGGCCTGGTCGTCGAGGCTCGAGTCTTCGAGTGGGTGGGTTGGCGCTCCCTCTTCTTCGAGGATCCTGAGGCGAACAGCGTCGAGCTGGTTTGCTTCGACCCGACGATCAAGAAAGCATAGAGCCGCTGCCGTGTGGTGCCCGCCGCGGGTCCATCACGCCAGGTGCTCCATCGCTTAGCGGCCGGTCTCGCTGCTGCTCGTGCCCTCGCCGTCTTGTTCCGGTGGTGACCAGAAGTCCGGGTTGTCGGGTGACACGGCCGCGAGCTCGGTGCTGTAGAGGGCGGCGTTGAACAGGATTCGGAAGGTGCCGAAGGGTTGGCCGCGCCATTGGGGCCGCAGGCCGAGGAGGATGACGTGGCCTTTGCCATGTCGGACGTCGAGGGCGCTGGCGTAGCCGTGCAGGTGCTCCTCGCCCAGCAGATAGCCGGAGAGAAGTGGCGAGCCGGTGGGGCTGTACTTGGCCAGCACGGCACCTTTGAAATCGTGGGTGACGCTGAACACCGGGCTCCGGTCGACGAAGACCTTGGCGCGCTGCGGCATGCCGCTCATCACCGGGTGTGAAGGGTCGACGATCATCTCGAGGATCGAGCCGCCCATGAAAAAGTCGGTCTTCTTGAGGCCCTCGACGACGTTCTCTACCGGCAGGTGCAGCTCTTCGATGGCGAAGAGGGCGCTCCGGTTCATCGTCACCAAGGTGCCGCCCTGACGGACGAAGGCGTCCAAGGCGCGGACCCCAGCGCCAGCGAGGCCACCGTGGTAGCGCGGCGGCACACTGCCCTTGGAGAAGCCCTCGAGGATCTCTTTGGGCGAGATGTCGGCGAGAGCGATGACATCGAATCGGTCGTGCAAGTTGCCAGCGACCATCTCGGCGTTGTAGAGGTTGTCGAAGCGGAAATCGTGCCGTTCGAGGAGCCAGCGCGTCCAGCCCTCGTCCATACTCGGATCCCACGGACGATAGAGGCCGATACGGGGTCGCGCCAGCCGCCGGCCGGTGGCGCCGCCGCGGCGTGCCTGAAGTGCCAGATCGTCCACCAGCGAGCCGGCGGTGGCTTCGCTCAGGCCGCTGATCACGTAACGTCCGCTGGCGCCGTCCTTGCCAGGCAGGAAAGCCACGTCGGCGCCTTCGCCCCAGGCGCGGTTGACGGCGCGGAAGGTGTTGTTCTGGGCCGGGTCGAGATGTAGCGCGCTGCCCGAGCCCGTCACCTTGCCGTCCGGTGGAGTGATGGCGGTGGCGACCGGATGGTCGTCATAACCGACCCCCAGCGGGCTATCGAACGACGACGCATCGTCGGTCGTCGAGTCCCACGGTAAAGCGCTGCCGCGGACGGGCTCCAAGGCCTGCCGCAATCCCTCGTCCAGTGGTGTGGTGGCGGCGATGACTTGCACGCCCATCATGTAGGGCAGGGTCCAGCCGGAGACGTCGTAGGGTTGGTCGGGAGGCCCTTCCGGGTATTCCCGCAGGTCGGGGTAGGTCTGCACGGCGAAGAGCTGGCGGGCGAAATGGGCGAAGGGTTGATCCATCGCGACGACCCAGGTGCCGGCAGGATAGCTTTGACCTTCGAAGCTCGTTTTGGCGGTGAGGCGTGAGACCTCGATACCGTTGTAGGCCAGGCGCCGCAAGAGCTCGACCGCGGCCACCGGATCGCGCTGGTCCTGGGGAATGAAGTAGGCGTAGGGCGGGTTGCGACGATAGTTGGCGGTGACGTCGCGACCGGCCTGGTAACGGTTGTAGAGCAGGTCGAACTTGTACTTGGCGCCAACATCGAGCACCGAGATCGAGGCGGTCAGCATGTAATCCACCGCGTCGCGTAGGCGCCACCAGCCGCCCTCCCAGGGGCTGGCGTAGAGCGATTGCGGCCGCAGGTCACGCGAGCGCTCGGGGAAGTCCGCGATGGTGTAGAAGTGCGGCGTGGCGTAGCGGTATAGGCCGGTCTCGGTGAGGAAGGCGGCAACGTTGTGGAAGTTGTTGGCGTGGTCCATGAAGCCGGGATACCAATTGTCGAAACCGGTCCCCATGTGCACGGCGCCTTTCTGGCCACGTTCCTCGAGCGCCTGGGCCATCGACATGCCCACCAGGTTGACCGTGCGCCACATCAAGGGATGAACGAATTCCGAGATCGGCTCGGCGAAGGGTGGGATCCAGATGCGGCTGGGAAAGGGCGAGGTCTGATGGTGGTTGTAGAGGATCTGCGGTTCCCAGTCGCGGATCACTCGGGTGCTGACACGCGACTCATGGGTGTTGAGCATGTAGCCGTCGCGATTGTTGTCGTGCCCAACGTACTTCTGGTAGAGACGCGGCATCGGCGCGACCTCATACGGCGTCTTCAGATTGGAGCGGTACCAATCCGCCACCAGGGTTTGGCCGTCTGGATTAATCGAGGGCCAGAGCAGCAGCACGACGTTGTCGAGAATCGCCAGGATCTCGGGGTCTTCGGTCTCCGCCGCCAGGTCATGCGCCAGTTGGATGGTGTGCTGGGCGTGGGCGACTTCGGTGGCGTGCAGGCCACCGTCGATGTGGATCACCGCCTTGCCCTCGCGCGCCATGCGTCGAGCGTCGGCGTCGCTCAGGCCCTCGGGGTGGGCCAAGCGCAGCGCGGTGGCC
>JBCCGX010000369.1:0-8756 GCA_039029035.1 Acidobacteriota bacterium
GCCGCGCCGGCAGCCTCCTCGATCGCCGCCGCCAACGGATCGAGCAGCGATGCGGCACGGGCGGCATCTTGCTCGAATCCGGCACTCTCCAGCGCCTCGGCAGCGTGAAAGATCTCGTCGAGCCCATAGGTGCCGGCGGTGCCGACCAGTTTGTGGACGGTCGCGCCGAAGGCTGGCCAGTCCGACTCGGCGAGCTGAGCGCGCAGCTCGGCCAACTTCTGCGGCAGACCGCGGGCAAAACCACGAATCAGATCGGCAAGCTCTTCGTCGCCACCCGAGGCTCGGGTCAGAACATCGGGCGAAGACGGCGCCGGAGCCTCCGGCGCAACATCGATGGATGGCTCATCCGGCCGCTGCGCTCCGCCGTCACCCTCCCCAGCTGCGACTTCGGGAGCCAGCATCTTGCGCGCCAGGCGATGCAGCTCCTTGAAGTCGATCGGCTTGATCAGGTAGCGATCGCAGCCGGCCTCGAGGCATTTCTCCCGATCCCCGGACATCGCCGCGGCGGTCAGAGCGATGATCGGCGTCGTCACGCCCTGGCGGCGCAGCATTCGGGTCGCCTGCAAACCGTCCATCTCGGGCATCTGCCAGTCCATCAAGATCAGATCAAAGTGCCGCTCGGCGACCCGCGCCACGGCGTCCCGGCCATCGCTCGCTGTCTCGCACTCGAGGCCCCAGCGGCGCAGGATACGTTGGCACAACAGCCGCAAGGAGGCCGAGTCGTCAGCGATCAGCACCGAGCCACGCAGGCGTGGCAGCTCGGAGATCGTGGCGAAGCCGCGCCGACGATTCTCCTCGGTCACCGAGCGGGCCCAGTCCTCGCAGCCGCTCACCGGAATCCTGAAGGTGAAGGTCGATCCCCGGCCCGGTTGGCTGACGAGATCGATCTCGCCCTCCATCATGGCGGCTAGCTGCTGCGCGATGGACAGCCCGAGGCCGAAACCGGCCCGGCGCGGGGCTGCCGGCGCCTCGAGCTGGGTGAAGCGACGAAAGAGCTGCTTCTGGTCTTCTTCGCTGATGCCGGCCCCGGTATCGGTAACGGCGAAGACGAATCGGGTCTCGGTTGGCGGCTGGGCACCGTCGCCCAGGTCCTCGCCGCTCTCGACCGTCATGCGAACCGAGCCGCTGGCGGTGTACTTGATCGCGTTGCTGAGCAGATTCGACAGGATCTGGCGTAGCCGCATGGCATCGGCCGTAAAGCGCCAGGGCAGCCACGACCGAGTGTCGATCACCAAGTCCAGGCCGCGCTCGCGTGCTTGCGGCTCGAACACCGAGCCCAGATAGTCGAGCAGCTCAGCCAGCTCGCAGGCTTCTAGCTCGAGCTCCAGACGACCGGCTTCGATGCGGCTGACATCGAGCAAATCCGACAGCAGCTGGTTGAGATGGCTGCCGTTGTTGCGGATCGTTCGCAGATAGACGTCGGCTTCCTCCGGCGTCTTCTGCCGATCGGAGAGGAGCTCGACATAGCCCAGAATCGCCGCCAGGGGTGTGCGGATCTCGTGGCTGATATTGGCCAAGAAGCGTGTCTTGGCCTGATTGGCCGCGTCCGCTGTCTCCTTGGCCTGCTGCAGCTCGGCGGTGCGCTGCTCGACGCGCGACTCGAGCTCGCTGAAGGAGCCTCGCAGCTGGGCGGCCATCTGATTGAACGAGTGCGACAAGTCACCGAGCTCGTCGACCCCTTCGACCGCGACCGTATGATCGAGCTGGCCGGTGGCGATGGCGCGCGAGGCGGTCCGCAGTCGCAGGATCGGCCGCGCGATCCACCGCGAGGTGTAAAGGCCGAGCAGAGTAGCAACTACGAGCGCCGCCAGGCACAGCTGGAGGGTCCGCTTGCGGTGGGTGACGATCGGCTCGAGGAAATCACTTTCCGGTACCACGATGACCACCAGCCAATCGAGGCCGCGGCCATCAGCGATCGGCGCCACCTGGACGAATTGGCGCTCACCGTCCAGGTCGAACGACAGCTGATGATCACCTTGGATCGATGGCAAACCGCCAAAATGCCCATGCAGAAACCAGGTCGTGCTACTGATCAGCGGCTCGGCACTGGCCGCGGCGGGCAGCCTCTCCGGGGCGCCCCCGCTGGCCCCCAAAGCCAGTGGCGCTTCGGCAGTCGACGATGCGACCATCAGACCGCTGCGCTCGAGAATGAAAGTCTGTCCGGTCTTGCCGATCTCGAGACCCTGGAGAAAGAGATCCAAGCCGGCCAGTCGCAGATCGACAGCAAGCACTCCCAGCAACGTCCCTGTTGCGTCACGCACCGCCTGGCTGGCGGCGATCGCCAAAGCCGACTCGGCGAACAACGGGTAGACCTCGCTCCAGACCGGCACGTCGAGGTTCTCGGCCGAAACGAACCACGGCCGTCGGCGCGCGTCGAAACCGGGATCGGCCTTGAGCAACGGCCCGCGCTCGCCACCGGCCTCGGCCAGGTATTCGTAACGCGTGCCGCTACGCAGACCGACACTGGGCTCGAAGTCCGTATGGTCGACCGTCGTGGAGCCGTCCGCTGCCCGCCCGGCCCCCGCCGCGCCGCCCTCGACGGAGCCGAAGAAAATGAACTCGGCGTTGTCGAAATGCCCCAGCTGATGCCAGAAGTGGCGCGACAGCGCTTGCGGATCGCGCCAGTCGAGCTGCCCGAGGGCAATCGCGTCGGCATTCAGCTGGTTGATCAGATGCGGCGTCTCGAGGTAACTCTGCAGGTACTCCCGAATATGCTCGGAGAGCTCGTCGCGCAGGCGGTCGGTCACCTCGTCCACTGCCTGCCGGCCGTGCCGAATCGACAACCATGCCGTCAGCCCGACCACCGCCGCTAGCTGCAGCAAAAATGGCACCACCAGGATCAACCGCAGCGGCCGTTTGACACGCCGCGGCGCCGATCCCGTCCACCCAGGCTGATCGTCATGTGTTGGCGAGCTCATGGCGGCGGAGAATCTCCGCCGATCATATAGCTTCCGGGCTATTCCCCGCACGCCGGCGTCGCGGCGCACGCCCGCGGATCAAAGATACTCGATCAGTCCGTCGTAGCCGTTGGAGACGTGGATGGGGTGATCGAGGCTGGCGAGCAACTGCCGGGTCAGGTTGAGCTTGTCGCGCAAGAAATCATCGCTGTGCAGCGGGTCGTGGTGGGTCACGATCCATCGCCGGGCCTCGGTGGCCTTGGCCAGGAAGCACGCGTTCGCCACCGAGGAGTGGCCGTAGCTCATGGTCTGCCGATACTCCTCCGGAGTGTACTGAGCTTCGTGGACCAGGATGTCGGTGCCACGCAGGAAGTCGATCATCGGCTCGTAGAGGGCCAGCAGCTCTCGATCTTTCGGAATATCTTCGGGCGGCCCCATGTAGCCCTGAAAGATCTCGTTGTCGGGCACGAAGGCGAGGGTGGTCTCCGGCAGCTCGATCTTGTAACCCAGGGTCGGGCCGGGGTGCTGGGTGAATTCCCAGAAGATCTTCAGATCGCCGATGTGGACCGGCTGATCGCCCAGATAAGTAAACTCCAGTTTGGCATCCATATTCTCCATCTGGATCGGGAAGTAGTCCGGATCGAATTGTCCTTTGAACAGCGACTCGAGGTTCTTGTTGAAGCCCCTAGCGCCATAGATCGTGATCTCGAACCCGGGGATGAAGGCCGGAGCGAAGAACGGGAAGCCCTGGATATGATCCCAGTGGGTATGGGTGATGAAGAGATGCAGCCGGCGCGGATTGGAGCGCGCCAGAGCCAACCCGAGGTTGCGGATGCCCGAACCGGCATCGAAGATGACCAGCTCGTCGCCGTACTCCAGGGTCATACACGAGGTGTTGCCGCCATGGCGGATGGTCTCGGGACCGGAAATCGGAATCGAGCCCCGCGTGCCCCAAAGTTGGAAGAGCCCCTGGCCGGCGTCCAGCTCCGGTCGGTAGGTCACCTGATCGACCAACGCACTCGGACGGACCAGGAACTTGGAGGTGTCCATGGTCGCTTCCTGGCGCGATGAAAGAGCCTTTTCGACCTTGGAGATCAGATCTTTCGGTTCAAAGGGTTTGATGACGAGATCGGCCACACCGAGCTGCTTGGCCCGGCCGATCTCGGTGCGGAAACCCTTGACCGTGCACACGATCACCGCGATGTGACGCGTCCAGTCGTCGGCCTTGAGGCGCTGCAAGACCTCGATGCCGTGGATCTTGGGCATCATGAGATCGAGGATCAGAACGTGCGGATCGAAGGATCGCGCCAGCTCCAGGCACTCCTCACCATCGCGGGCGATAGCGGTCTCGTAGCCGGCCTCCTCGAGGGCCCAGCTGATCGATTGGGCGATGACTTTGACGTCATCCGCCACCAGCACGCGATGGGCCTGGTCCCCTCCGACAGAGCTTGTCATGGACGCTCTCCTACCGCGGTCCCTGTCTCCTCGAGCTGCGCTCGGGAAAGGCGACATCTCGAGCCCGAGTCAAGTGTCGCCTTCTCTGAGCACCGAGGCGGGCTTCGCCGTCTGAGGCGATGCCTCGCCGGAGCTCGTGAAGTCTTCGAGTCGCTCGATCAATTGCTCGAATACTGTTATCAGTGTTTCATACTTTGCCTGCATCTGTCGCGGATCGTCCTTGGCACTGGACTCGAGCTCGCTGGCGGCAGCGAGGACCGCCGGCGCACAGAGCTCGGCGGCAGCCCCTTTCACCGCATGCGCCGCGCGGCGCAGCGCCGCTGCGTCGTCAGCCTGTGCGGCGCTCTCGAGGTCCTCCCGCTGCCGCGGCCCGTCTTCCTCCAAAAAGTAGGTCGCCAGCATCTCGGCTCGGTCGCGGCGCCCGTCGACGCGACCGAGAAGGCTCTCCACATCGAAGATCGAGGGTGCGTCGCTCTCGGCACCCCTGCTGCTGTCGGCACCCCTGCTGCTGTCGGCACCCCTGCTGCTGTCGGCACCCCTGCTGCTGTCGGCACCCCTGCTGCCGCCTGAACGATCGCTAGTGACCGTGGTCAAGATTCCAACCCGACGCAGCGCTTGCGCCAGAGCTGCCAGCTCGATCGGCTTGGGCAAGTAGTCGTTCATGCCGGCCGCGAGGCAGCGCTCGCGATCGCCCGACAGCACGTTGGCGGTCATGGCGATGATCGGCAAGGGCTCGCTGGCGCCCTTCTCGCCGGCGCGAATCGCCGCGGTGACGGCCAGACCATCCATATCGGGCATGTGCATGTCCATCAACACCAGATCGAACGAAGCCTGCGCCAACGCAGCGAGCGCTTCACGTCCATCAGCGGCCACGTCGACCGCGATGTCCCAGCGCTCGAGCAGGCCCACCGCCACCGCCTGGTTGATCCGATTGTCTTCGACCACCAGAGCCCGTACCTTGGCGCTGCCGAGCTCGGGCGCTGCCCGGGTCGGGCTCGCAGAGAGATCCTCAGCGACATGGAAGAGCCCCATGATCGTATCCAGCAGCACCGAGGGCTTGATCGGCTTGAGAGAGTAGGCCGCGACATCGAGCTGGCGGCAGCGCTCGGCATCGTCAGCATTGGCGCCGGACGTGAGCAGAATCACCCGGGTCGCTGCCAGATCCGGCGAGCGCCGAATCCACTCGACGAAGGAGAAGCCGTCGACCTCGGGCATGTGGACGTCGCTAACGATCAGGCGGTAGGGCGCGCCGTCGACCAGCGCGCGCTGCAACTCGCCCCGGGCTGGCGCTGCGCCGTCGACCACCCTGGGCACGAGGCCCCAGCCGGTCAACATCTCCTGCAGAATGAGGCGATTGGTTGCGTTGTCGTCGACCACCAGAACCGGCAGACCGCGGATCGCCACCTGCGCCTCGGGGTGCCGTTTGGGCCAGACCGCTGCAGAGACCCCGAAACGTGCGGTGAACGTGAAGACGCTCCCTCGGCCCGGCTCGCTCTCGACCCCGATCCGCCCGCCCATGTTCTCCACCAGTCGCTTGGAGATCGCGAGCCCGAGCCCCGTACCTCCGAACCGCCGCGTGGTGGTCGAGTCGGCTTGCTCGAAGACCCGAAAAATGAGCTCTTGCTTGTCGCTTGGAATCCCCAGGCCGGTATCGGAGACCTGGAACCGCAGCACCACCTCACCCAGCTTTTCCGTCTCGCCTGGCTCGTCCGACCCACCTGGCTCTTCCGTCTCCGCTGACGCCACCTCCTCTTCCAGCTCGAGCCCGACATCGACGATCACCTCACCGCGATCAGTGAACTTGATCGCGTTGGCGACCAGGTTCAGCACCACTTGCCCCAGACGGGTCGGATCGCCCACCAGGACTTCGGGCACGTCCGGCTGGACCCGGCAAGCCAGCTCCAACCCTTTCTCGTCGGCCGTCACGGCCAGAGTCCGCAGGAGATCCGCCAGATGATCACGCAATGGGAAGTCCACCGCGTCGATATCGAGCTTGCCGGCTTCGATCTTGGAGAAATCGAGGATGTCGTTCAACAACCGCAGCAGGGAGTCGGCCGAGGCCTTGACCATCTCGAGGTATTGCTCCTGCTGATGGGTGAGCTCGGTGCCCAGCATGAGCTCGGTCATACCCAGAATGCCATTCATCGGCGTGCGGATCTCGTGACTCATGTTGGCCAGAAACTCGCTCTTCGCCCGCGTCGCCGCCTCGGCCGCCTCCTTGGCCTCTTGCAGGGCGTGGCGGGCCCGCTGACGCTCGGTGATGTCTTGCAGGAAGAGGTGAAACTCGAGCTTCTCGCCGAAGGTGGCCATGGTGAACGTCGCCTCGACCGGGAACTCGCGTCCGTCCCGCGCCATGCCCGTGACCTCGACTCGCTGATTGATGTAGGTGCTCTCGCCACCAGTGGTCAGGAAGCTGAGCAGACCGTCGCGAGTCGAGTGGCGGGCTGACGCCGGCGTCACCAGCTCGAAGACGTCTTGGCCGAGAGCCTCGGTGGATGTCCACCCGAAGAGCTCACGGGCGCGCGGATTCCAGCCGATGATGATGCCGCGCTCGTCGACCGTGACAATCGCGTCGAGCGCGTGGTCGATCGTGCGCCTGTAGCGCTCAGCGCTGTCCCGGAGATCCTGCATCGCTTGCTGCAGGGCAGCGATGACCCGGTTGTATTGCACAGCGATTTGTCCGACCTCGCTGTGGGACTCGACGTCGACCCGCAGGCTCAGGTCGCCGGAAACCGCCTGGCGCTCCATAGCGCCGACCAGCTCGAGCAGCTCGGTGGTCGCGCCGTGCTCGACGACGTTGAGACCGACGAGCTCCTCCTCCGGCGTCACCCGCAAAGGCATGTGGCGGTTGATCCAGCGCAAGCTCGAATAGCCGAGGCCGAAAGCCCATAGGAAGCAAACGCCGGCCCCCGCCGCCTGGACGGCGACCTGCTCGCCGCGTCCGAGGCCGGTGCCAAGAATCGCCAGATCGCCGAAGAGGCCCAGCGCCAGGGTCCCCCAAACCCCGGCCGCAGCGTGGACCGGGACCGAGCCGACGACATCGTCGACCCGGAAGTGCTCGAGGGCATGGGTCGCCGCCACCATGATCAAGCCACCGACGGCACCGATCAAGATCGCCGCCGCCGTGCTCACCACGTGACACGCACCGGTAATCGACACCAAGCCCGCCAACGCGCCGTTCATCGCCAGCTTGACATCCTGATGGCCGCGGAGCTGCCGGCCAGCGACTAAGGCCGCCAGAAGCCCACCCGCGCCAGCCAGCATGGTGTTGGCGATGATCGCCGGGACCCGCTCGCCCCAGCCCAGGGTTCCGCCGCCGTTGAAGCCCAGCCAGCCGAGCCACATGAGGAAGACACCGAGGACGGTCAGCGGCAAATCGTGCCCCTGAATCTCCCGCGGCTTCTCCCCCTCAGGGAAACGCCCCTGCCGCGGTCCGAGAACCAGGGCCGCTGCCAGAGCCACCCAGCCGCCGACACTGTGCACGACAGTGGCGCCGGCGAAGTCGCGGAAACCGCGCTCGCCGAGCCAACCGCTCATCACCTGGGTATCGAGACCGTTCCAGGCCCAATGCCCGAACAAGGTGTAGATCGGGCCCGAGATCAACAAGGTGATCAGCAGGTAACCACCGAACCGCATGCGCTCGGCTACGGCGCCGGAAACGATCGTCACTGCCGTGCCGCAGAACATCGCCTGGAAGACGAAGAACGCCGTGTGCCACGAATCGAGCTGCCCCAAGTCGAGAAAGAAACGGCTGTCCCCGAGCCAGCCGCCAAGGGTCGAACCGTACATCAGGGCATAACCAAAGGCCCAGAAGAGGGCCAGGGAAAGACCGAGATCGGCCAGGTTCTTGATCGCCACGTCGATCGAGTTCTTGGCTCGGGTCGAGCCCGACTCCAGGCACATGAAACCAGGCTGCATCAGGAAGACGAGCCCGGCGCAGAGCAGCAGCCAGAGGGTGTCGGCGATCTGTGGGTGCATGGTCTCGACCACCAGAATACAGGATTTTATCCCCGGCGCTCGGCCTCAGAGGCTGAGCGACGTGCTCGCCACAGAACGGCCATGACCCGAAATCTCCACCGATCGGACGTTAACTATCGAGGACTCTCTTCAAAGCCCGAGGCAGCGGTTCGTGTCGACTGCAAACGGCGCCGCAGGCCATCAAGCGAAGATTCTTCATTGAAAATGACTATTCGCTTTTTCAGCTGGTCACAATTAGCCTGCGACATCCCTCGAATCAAGAGCCTTCGGTATAGAAGAAACACCACTGATTTTTATTGTACAGATAGACCGTCGAAGACCGCCGTTCCAAGGAATGCAGAGTCTCGGTCCATTGCAACCATCAACCCAAAGTTATATGTCTTAACGATCTTTCTGATTCGGGATTCGAATCCCGTGCCGTAACGC
>JBCCGX010000370.1:0-8744 GCA_039029035.1 Acidobacteriota bacterium
CGGTGGAGCGGCGCCTGAATCCGAACTCCGACTTGCGCGTCAGCTGGATCCGGCGGGATTGGCGCGACCTGTGGGACGATCGCTTCCTAGTCACCTCCCAGCGCAGCGCCGAGAACCTGCCCGAAGCCGAACGCTGGCACGAGGAGCTGCGGGTCCTCTTCCAAAAGCGCTTTGCCGATCGCTGGCAGATGCTCGCTTCGTACACCTGGAGCAAGACGGAGGGCAACCTCTTCGCCAACACGGGCCGCTCGAGCTTCGCCGACCTCTCGGACCTCACCGACACCAACCTGGTCAACCGGTTCGGGCCAGCGCCCTACGATCGCCCCCATCAGATCAAGATCTTCGCCCAGGTCCAGGAGCCCCTGACCTGGGCGACCGTCTCGATCGGCAACGCCGTCAGGTTTCAGAGCGGCACGCCCTACCAGCAGGAGTTCGCCGACGGGTTCGGTCTGCGCTTCCTGACCCCCCGCGGTGCCCTACGCCTAGAAAACTTCTGGCAATGGGACCTGAGCGCCGGCCTCAGCTGGCAGTGGCGGTCACAGGCCGAGCTCGAGGCCAAGCTGGAGGTCTTCAACCTGACCGACGAGCAAGCCCAGCTCGGCGTCGAGACCCGCATCGAGGGCGGCCGGTTCGGTTTGCCGCGCTCGATCGCTGATCTCCAGGGTCCGCGGCAGATTCGCCTGACCCTCGGCCTGCGCTTCTAGCCGTCTCCTAGAATTTGTACCCCACGCCGGCCCCGATCGACAGCGGATCGATGTCGACGTCGACGGAGCTCGGGCCACCGACGTTTCGTCTGCCGGGTTGACTGAGGCTGATCTCGGCCGGCAGGTCGAGGTAGTCGACGCTCGAGCTGAAGCTCCAGGGGCCGTCACCGAACGGCAGATCGAAGCCGACGCGCAGGCCGAGCACGAAAGTGTCTTCGGTGGGGATATCGACCGTAAAGGTTTGATTGAATCCCGTCGGAAACCCGGGAAAGCTCGGGAATTCGGTGCGATTCAGAACCTCGAGATCGTCGACGAAGGCCCAACCGATTTTCGGGGCGACGTAGAGATCGTAGGGTTTCTGGGGCGTCAGGTGGATGTCGAGGGCGACGGTCACCGGGGTGAAGGTCACCCTCGCCTCGGTTTCCAAGATCCCGAGGCCGGTGTCGAAGCGCTCGCTCTCTTCGAGCTCGGCCCAGGCGGCGCCGACCTCGATGCCGAAGCGGTCGTTCAAGCGGAACTCGGCGCCCAAATAGGCGCCTGGGCTTGAACCAAAGTCTTCGTCCAGCCCGACCGATGAAGCGCTCGAGGTCACGACCTGCCCCTGCAGGCGCAGGGTCACATCTGCCGCTTCGAGCGGTGAGGTTGTGAGGAGGACGACGGCTAGAAGCCCCAAGATCAGCGTTCGGCCAGCGACTGAAGAGATAGAGATGGGCATGGGTGGTTTCTCCGTGAAGGCAAGAGATGCTCATCCAACGGCCCGAGGCCATCATTCTCCCTGCGCGAGATTTGACCCCTACCACCCCGAAGATGCAACTGTTGCGGGTCACACGACTGCCACACGGGTTCGAACGGTCGCCGGCTGCGGATCGAGCCTGGGATCCAGCTAGCAATCTCTCTAGCAACACATCGGGTCGTCGTCGGGAGCCGTAGATCGAATCGTTGCTCCGCCGATTGGCCAAATCGACTATTGAGAACGCCGGCGGAATCCGCATCTAGGAAAAAGGCGAAGGTAGACGACAAAGGAAACGGTCGGATTCCGCGTTAGTAGGTAGAGAACCTCTGAGAGAGGCCGCCGCATTGTTCATTCGACAGATTCGCGACCCCCACTTGGCGCACTATTCCTATCTCCTCGGCTGCTCGCAGACGCGCCAGGCCCTGGTCATCGATCCCGGTCGCGATATCGATCGCTATATCCACACCGCCGAAGCGGCTGGGCTCGAGATCGTCGCCACCGCCGAAACCCACGTCCATGCCGACTATGTTTCGGGCGCCCGGGAGTTGGCGGAGCGCTACGTCAGTCGCCTGTATCTATCGGGCGAAGGGCGGCCGGAAGAAGGCTACACCTGGCTTCAGGACGGCGATTACGAGGCCGAGCTGGTGCGAGACGGGGCAACCTTTCGGGTCGGCCAGGTCGAGCTGCAGGCGATGCACACGCCTGGACACTCGCCGGAGCATCTCTGTTTTCTGGTCTTCGATCGCTCCAGCGGTCTCACCGAGCCGGTAGCGGTCGCCTCGGGGGACTGCGTTCTGATCGGCGACGTCGGCCGACCGGAGCTCTTGACGTCGGCCGAGAGCGAGCGGCAGTCGGCGACCGAAGATCTCTACCGTTCCCTGCAGCGCTTTCTCGAGCTGCCCGAATTCCTCCAGCTGTGGCCAGCCCATCATCATGGCTGCAGCGAGACCGCGATTTCGACGGTCGGCTACGAGAAGCGGACCAACCGTGGCCTCCTCGCGGCCCAGAAGAGCCGCGAGACGCTGAACGAGATAGTCCGACAAGAGCCGGTCGAGCCACTGGCCTATTTTGAGCGGCTACACCAGCTCAATCGGCAGGGCCCACCCCTGCTCGGCGCCTTGCCCGAGCCACGGGCTCTGGCGGCGGAAGAGCTCGAAGCCCTGCTGCACCTCCCCGGCGCGGTCGTTCTGGAAGTGAGCCGCAGCCGCGAAGAGTTCATGTTGGGTCATTTCCCCGGAACCCTCTTCACCCCTTTGGGCGAGAGCTTCCCGCGGCTCGTCGGCTCCATGGTGCAGCCCGACGAGCGCATCTACCTCCTGGCCGATGCGGGGCGTGTGGACGAAGCGGTCGGTGATCTGGTGCGGATTGGCCTCGATCGGATTGCGGGCTACATCGCGCCGGAAACGCTGTGCGACTACCTCGAGTCCGATGGCACCCGTTTGCGCTCGAAGGTCATCCGCTTCACTCCGGCAGGTGCCAAGAAACCACTCCAAGACGCTGGGGCGCCGATCTTCCGCCGTGCTCTGAGCGGACAGCACGTTTCCTCCTAGCCGTTTCCTCCTAGCCGTTTCCTTATAGCTCGGGAGCCTGATCCGACCCCGGTCTCCCCGCCGCTCGTCCCCGGCGACTGGGATACAGCCCCTGTTGCGATAGCATCGAGGATCAATTCCTGCCGTCAACGGGGGTAGCAACATTTTGGCCGAGCGACCCGGCGTCGAGGTAACCGCTCTATTGGCTCGCTGGCGCGGGGGCGACCCCGAAGTTGTCGATGAGCTATTGCCCGTGGTGTACGAGCAGTTGCGACAGCTGGCGCGCAATTTCCTGCGCCGCGAACGGCATGACCACACGCTACAGCCAACCGCCTTGGTCCACGAGGCATACTTGCGGATGGCCGACCAGGCCCTGCCCCAACTGCGCGATCGCCTGCACTTCTATGCCCTGGCTGGACGCGTGATGCGCCAGGTGCTGGTCGACCATGCCCGCACTCAGACGGCGGCGAAGCGCGGCGGCGAGGCGATCAAAGTCGAGCTGTCGGACGCCGCCGGAGCGAAGGATCCGAGAGCGGCCAACCTCCTTCTGCTCGACGACGCCATCCAGCGACTCAATGCCCTCGACCCGCGTCAGGCTCGAATCATCGAGCTGCGATTCTTCGGTGGTTTGACAATCGAAGAAAGCGCCGAGGTGCTCGCGGTCTCCACCCCCACCGTCATCAACGAGACACGGAAGGCCCGTGCCTGGCTCTACAAAGAAATCTCGACCCGGGGGGCTCAGGAGCTGTCGTGCTAGCCAACCGTGCCCGGGAGCGCCGAGCCCAGGCGATCTTCGCTGACATCATAGATTTGCCGTCAGCAGAGCGGGACGCGGCCCTCGAGCAAGCCTGCGGCGCGGACGACGAGCTCCGGGCCTTGGTCGAGGAGCTCCTCGCAGCCGACGCCTCAGGCGGTAGCTTCATCGAAGCAACCTTATGCGGTGCGGCGCAGCTCTTGGGTGAGGCGGCGGACCCGATCGATCCGATCCTACGCCGTGGCACGCTGGGCAAGTACGAGATTCTCGAAACGGTGGGCTGCGGTGGCTTTGGCAAGGTCTACAAGGGCCGGGATCCGGACCTGCAGCGCACCGTGGCGATCAAGACTTGCAGCGCCGGACTCAGCGCCGGCGCCGACCCCAACTTGCAGCAGCGATTCGCTCGCGAGGCGCGGATCGCAGCCGGTCTGCAACACCCCAACATCGTGACGGTGCACGACTTCGGCTTCCACGAAGGGACGCCCTTCCTCGTCCAGGAGCTGCTGACCGGTGAAGACCTCGATCGCAAGATCAGCCGCCGGGCGGCGCTCTCGGTTACGACACGGATCGACATCTTGCGGCAAATCGCCCGGGGCCTGGCCTACGCGCACCACAACGGGGTGCTGCATCGCGACATCAAACCGAGCAACATTCGGGTACTCGAGAGCGGCCGCGCCAAGATCCTCGACTTCGGTATCGCTCGGGTCCTGGGCGAGCACCATCGACTGACCAGAGAAGGCGTGGCGGTCGGCACCGTCGGCTATCTGGCGCCGGAGCAGCTCGACGGCGAGACGGTCGATGGTCGAGCGGACATCTTTTCTTTCGGGGTCCTGGCCTACGAGCTGTTGAGCTACGAGCACCCGTTTCCCGGCAAGACCTTCTCGAAGATCTCCTATCGACTGATGTTCTCGCGCCAAGAGCCGCTCATCGAGCGCTGCCCGGAATGCCCGGCGGCGCTCGCCAGGTTGATCGATCGTTGCCTGGAAAAAGACAGCCAGGCACGCTACGCCTCGTTCGATCAAGTGGTCGAAGCGCTCGATAGAATCGTCGACCGCGACGAGCCCCCTATCGGCCCGGCACCGCCGACCCGGCCCGCCCTGAGAGCCGGTCGCCCGGCATACCACCGTACCTTGGGCCTCGCCGCCGCCGCGCTGCTGCTGATCGCCATGGGATCTTGGCAACGCAGCACCTCAGAGGTCTCCCGTCCGGACCGGGCCAAAACGGAGGATCCGCCGGTGGCCGAGGTGGCCACAGTGCCGGACCTCAGCGAGGCCGCGGCGCACGAAGCCTCGACGCCTATCGATTCGCCGCTCGGCGCCGTGCCTCCGTCAACGACGCTCGAGCCGAAACTGTCGTCACAGGCCGAGCCCGCGGCTGGCACCACGGTCGGCACCCCAGCCGAAGACAAGACGTCCGTGCAGAACGCCGCGGCCAGGCCACGGCAAGCAACGCCAAGAGAGCCGGCCCGTGAGATCGACACGCTCGCATTCACGGAGCCCACGGGGGCCCCTCAACCCGCCGATCGCCCAGCCACCCCTCGTCCAGCCGAAGCCTTCGAGCCAGGCCCGATCGAAGGTGCGACAGTCGGCAACCCGGCCCGGGCGACCCAGCCGGCGGCCGATGTTCACCCGAAGCCGGCAGAAGCACAGGCGCCACCTCCTCTGGAGACCCTCTCACCGAGGCCGTCGAATGACAATGACCCGGCCTCGCACCGTCCGCTGGGTCCTCTACTGGCTTCGACCCCGATGCGCCAGCTCGTCATCGAGCCCCATCTGACCGCCCAACCGGAACCGCGCTATCCCTCGCGGGCTCGCCGCCGGCGGATCGAAGCGCGGGTCGTCGTGGCAGTCCTGGTCGATACAGCAGGCCGAGTGGCCGAGGCACGGATCCAATCGAGCGACGACCCGGGCCTCGGATTCGACCAAGAAGCCCTGCGGGCAGCGCGTGAAGCGCGGTTCAGAGCCGGGTCGCGCGATGGTGTCGCCGCCCGGATGTGGAGCCGATTGGAGTTCGATTTCCTGTTGCCCTGAGCTCCTACGCGACCGGAGCCCGGAGCTTACCGAAGGCACCAGCCGCGGATTTGGCACACAACCTGCTTACCGAGTTGGCTAACTCCCCGTTTTGAGCGCGAGATCGGCGGTCTCGTGCCGTCGGGCTGCGTCATTCTGACGCACTAAGAGTCGTTTTTGCCCGCCCTAGCGCAAGGATCATCTCGTTTTGGGGGTTCTATGGAAGAAAAGAGCTCGACCGATACGCTGACCGAGGAGGCGCCCGAGATCCGCTCGAGCAACGAATCGCCAGCCATCGAAACGTCGGCTGAAGACGCGGCAGAAGAGGCCGCGTCCGAGGCACCGACCGAAGCCGTCGCGGCTGAACAGCCCGAGGCCGTGGCGCCTGAAGCCGAGGCGCCCGAGGCCATGGCGCCTGAAACCGAGGCGCCCGAGGCCGTGGCGCCGACTCCGGCGGCGGAAACTCTGGTTCACGTCGAAGACCTATCGAAGCACTATGGGCCGATCCGTGCCGTCGATGGCGTCAGCTTCACCGTCCGGCGCGGCGACGTCCTTGGCTTTCTGGGGCCCAACGGCGCCGGCAAGACCACCGCGATGCGTCTCATCACCGGCTTTTTGGAGCCGGACTCGGGCCGCATCGAGGTTGCCGGACACGACCTGGAGACCGAGTCTCTGGCGGCGCGCCAGAAAGTCGGCTACCTGCCCGAGAACGCACCCGCCTACGGCGAGATGACGGTGGTCGGGTTCCTGGAGTTCATCGGCGAAGCGCGCGGGGTCGACAATGTCCCCGGAGCGATCGCCCGGGTGCTCGATATGACCGGCCTGGTCAAGGTGCAGCATCAGACCATCGAGACACTGTCCAAGGGCTATAAGCGCCGGGTCGGCCTGGCTCAGGCCCTGATCCACGATCCGGAAGTGCTGATCCTCGACGAGCCCACCGATGGGCTCGACCCGAACCAGAAAGCGGTGGTCCAGCGCCTGCTGTCGAACCTGTCGAGCAACAAGTGCATCATCGTCTCGACCCACATCCTCGATGAGGTCGAGCGCATCTGTAATCGGGCGATGATCATCTCCCAGGGCAAGATCCTCGTCGACTCGACGCCCCAGGAGCTCATCGCCCAGGCGCCGAATCACAACATGATCCGCCTGACCATGCAGCGCCCCGACACCAGCCTGGCCGAGCGCATCGGTGCCCAGGATTGGTGCGCCCGCGTCGACGTACGATCCGAATCGAGCGTCGATGTCTATCCCGAGGGGGGCGAGAACCACCTCAAGGATCTGCTCGATCTCGTGCAGGGCGAGCCACTGCAGGATGTCGAGCTGCGCGAAGGCCGGCTCGAGGATCTCTTTCGCAACGTCACGGAGGGAGTCACGACATGAGCCGGTTCACCGGATTGCGGGCCGTCTTCAAGCGCGAGTTCAAAGGTTACTTCGCGTCGCCCCTGGGCTACATCTTCATCGTCATCTTCCTGGTGGCGAGCGGCTGGCTCACCTTGTCGCGCGACTTCGGGCGCTTCCTGGAGCTGCGCCAGGCGAGCCTCGATCCGTTCTTCACCTACATTCCCTGGCTCTTCGTGGTCCTGGTGCCCGCCGTCGCCATGCGGCTCTGGGCGGAGGAGCGCAAGACCGGTACGGTGGAGCTGCTGTTCACTCTGCCCGTCACCCTGGAAGCATCGTATCTCGGCAAGTTTCTGGCCGGCTGGAGCTTCCTGTGCTTCTCGCTGGTGCTGAGCTTGCCCCTGGTGTTCCAGGTGGCGCGCCTCGGCGACCCGGACTGGGGAGTGATCTTCACCGGCTACCTGGGCTGTGTGCTGCTGGCGGCCAGCTACTTGTCGATCGGCATGCTGTTCTCCGCCATCACCAAAAACCAGGTGGTGGCCTTCATCCTCGGCACCACCGCCACCGTGGCCTTTCTGATCGTCGGCCTGCCGCAATCGCTCGAGACTCTGGGCAAGCGCTTCGGTGGCTACACTGAGCAGTTGTTCCTTTCCCTCAGCGTGGCGGATCACTTCGACACCCTGACCCGCGGCCTGCTCGAGCTCGGGACGCTGCTCTTTTTCATCCTGTTCACCGTCGGGTGGCTGATCTGCGGCATGGTCGCCCTGGATCGCACCAAGGCTTCTTGAGGAGGACTCGAATATGGACTTTCAGAAGCTGCTGAACAGCCGTACGACCACCCTGGTGCTGGTCGCCTTGATCGCCGTCTTCGGTATTCACGTCGCTACCCGGGCGACCGAGAGCCTGCGGGCCGATTTCACTAGCGACAACCTTTACTCCCTGACCGACGGCACCCACGCGATCCTCGATCGTCTGCAGGAGGAAGGGGTCAAGCCGCTCGATATCAAGCTCTACTTCTCCGAGACGACAGGCAAGTCGCTGCCCAAGTTCATCAAGGACTTCATCACCTACGAGAAATACGTCCGCTCGCTGCTCAAGGAATACGAGATCGCCTCCGAAGGCAAGATCAAGGTGAGCTTCATCGATCCGATCCCGGACACCGATGAGTCGCAGGACGCGCAGGATTACGGCCTCGACGGCAAGCCGATCAACCAGCACGGTGACCTCTTCTTCTTCGGCCTGGTCTTCCAGACCCAGACCGGCAGCCGAGACGTGATCGACTTCCTGTGGCCAAACAAGCAAGAGACCATTGAATACGAGATCTCCAAGCGCATTCAGTCGCTGATCTGGCCGACCCGCCAGCGCATCGGCGTGATGTCGAGCCTCGATGTCATCTCTGACGCCGACAACCCGTACATGGCGCAGATCCTGCGGGCCCAGGGCAAGAACCCGGGCGAGTCGTGGATCGCCATGAAGTTGCTCGAAGAAACCTACGACGTGTCGAAGATCGACGCCGACGCCGACCATATCTCGCCGGACGAATACGATCTGGTGATCGTCGTGCATCCGCGCGAGTTCAACGAGCGCGCCATCTGGGCCCTCGACGAGTGGGTCACCCGTGGCGGTAACACGCTGATCTTCCTCGACCCCTACTCCCTCGACGACCAGCCGCCACAG
>JBCCGX010000371.1:0-8730 GCA_039029035.1 Acidobacteriota bacterium
CGGATCGAGATGGGCGTTGACCAGGGCCAGATAGCGCAGCTCGCTGCGTGAAAGGGCGACCGCGATGTCGGTCAAGAGAGCGGTGACAGTCTCCGGACGGATCGACACAGTGCCGGGGAAATCGGCCGCGAAGCCCGCCGCAGTGTAGTCGATCGGCGGCAGCAGGAGCGGTTGGAGGTTACGCGCCGCCAGCCGCCGCGCCCCGTCCTCGGCCATCGCTCGGGCGATGATGCGATCGGTCGATAACGGCAGGTGAGGTCCATGGGCCTCGACCGCGCCGAGCGGCAGGATGGCCACCGCCCGTTCACGGTCGAGATCGCGAACTTCCGTCCAGGTCATCTCCGTCAGGCGATAGAGGCTCACCGGCCCATCATATCGCCCGCGCGCAGACTAATACTCGTGCAAGTAGCGCTCGTTCTCCCACGGGTGGACGTGGGAGATGTAATCGGCCCACTCCTGCCGCTTGGCCGCAATGTAAGCGCTGGCGATGTGGTCGCCGAGAGCGGCCAGCATCACCTTGTCGCGCTCCAGATTGTCGAGCGCCGCGTTCAGATCACCCGGCAGCTCTTTGATCTTGTGCCGCCGCTTCTCCCGGCCGCTCATGCGGAAGATGTTCTTGTTCACCGGCTCCCCTGGATCGAGCTCCCGTTCGAGACCGTCGAGACCCGCCGCCAGCATGCAGGTCAAGGCCAGGTAGGGGTTACACGACGGATCGGGCATGCGCACCTCACAGCGCGTCGACATGCCCCGCCGGGCCGGCACACGCACCAACGGGCTGCGGTTCTTCTCCGACCAGGCTATGTTGGTCGGCGCCTCGTAGCCCGGCACCAAGCGCTTGTAGGAGTTGATTAGCGGGTTGGTGACCGCCACCATGGCGCCGGCATGGGCGAGTTGGCCGCCGATGTAGGACAGCGCGGTGCTCGACAGCTGCCACTTGGCCTCCTCGTCGAGGAAGGCGTTGGCGTCGTCGCGCAGCAGACTCTGGTTGACGTGCATGCCGGAGCCGTTCTCGCCAAAGATCGGTTTGGGCATGAAGGTGGCATGCAGGCCATGCTCCAGCGCCACCTTCTTGACCACGAAGCGGAAGACCGAGACGTTGTCGGCCGTGGCCACGGCCTCGGCATACTTGAAATCGATCTCGTGCTGTCCCGGTGCCACCTCATGGTGTGCCGCCTCGACCTCAAACCCCATCGCCTCGAGCACGATGACGATATCGCGACGGCACTCCTCCCCACGATCGACGGGCGTGAGATCGAAATAGCCACCGACGTCGTTGGTGTGCAGCAGCGTGTTGCCCTCGCTGTCTTTCTTGAACAAGAAAAACTCGGCTTCCGGCCCCGCCACCATGGTGAAGCCGAGAGTCTTGGCCCTCTCCACCTGGCGCTTCAAGGCGAGCCGCGGACAGCCGGCGAACGGCGAGCCGTCAGGATTGTGCACGTCGCAGATCATCCGTGCGACCCGCGAGCCGTCCGGGTTCTGCCACGGGTTGACCCGGAAGGTCTCCCAATCCGGAACCAAGAGCATGTCGGACTCTTCGATACGGGTGAAGCCTTCGATCGACGAGCCGTCGAACATGATCTGCCCATCGAGGGCTTTGTCGAACTGGCTGCGCGGTACCTCGACGTTCTTGATGATGCCTAGAAGATCGGTGAACTGAAGCCTGAGGAAGCGGACATTCTCCTCGTCGCAGAGGCGTAGGATCTCTTCTCTTGTCATGGGGCCCTCGTGCAGATTGTCATGATTTTCCCGAGTGATTGGCGCAATTTAGCCCACCGAAAACCAAGACGCAAGACAAAATCTCACATATCGACGCCGAAAGTGATGACAAAAGACCATTTCAGGCAGACACCCAAGAGAGAGCCCAAGCCTCTCTCGAGGCCTGGAGCGGCTGTGGTAGGGTCCTCTCGGAGTGAAAACCCAATCGGTTCGCGGCAGGCTCGATCCACCGGCCGACGAGCGCTATCAACTGCTGATCCTCGGCGGCGGGACAGTTGGCCTGGCGGCGGCCCGATATGCGGCCCAGCTCGGCGCCCGAGTCGCGGTCGTCGAGCCAGCGCCTCTCGGCGGCGATCGACGTCGATACGTGCTGCCAGCAGCTCGACTGATTCGCACGCTGCAAGCCAGCGGTGATTCCGGCGTTACCATGGGACCCGCCGACACGGTGGCAGCCGACGAGGCCCCCCTGAGCGACGTCGCGGCGGCAGAGCTGCTCGATCTCGGTGTCGACGTTTTCGTCGGCCACGGTCGGTTCATCGCCGGCGACGCGGTCGAAGTCGGAGATCAGCGCGTCCACTTTCGCCGCGCCCTGATTGCCACCGGCGGGCGGCCGATCGTGCCGCCGGTGCCAGGTTTGGAGGAGGTCGGCTACCGCACGCCGGCCGAGCTGCTCGAGCTCGACCGTCCGCCGGCACGGCTGGCGATTCTCGGAACCGGCGGCCGGGCCTGCGAGCTGGCCCAGGCCATGGCTCGCCTCGGACACGAGGTACATCTCGTCGGGTCAGGCCAGCGCCTGCTGCCGGACTGCGATGCCGAGGCGGCCCGGCAGGTCGACACAGCGCTGCGGTACGAGAAGATCGGGCTGCACCTGGCGACCGAGATTCGAGCCGTGCAGCCGGGAACTGCCGGCGGCGGCGTTCTCGAAATCGAAGCCTCGACCCCTTCAGGAGGCGACACGCTCACCCTACAGGTCGACGACATCGTCTTGGCCGCCGGCCAGCGGCCCAACGTCGAGCGCCTGGGACTGGAAGCCGCCGGGGTCGACTACGACCTTTCCGGCATCGAGGTCGGTCGGCGCCTGCGCACCTCCAACCGGCGCATCTTCGCTGCCGGCGGCGTGATCGCGGGCTCCGGGCTCGAGCACATCGACAGCGGTGGCCGTCTGGCGGTCCGCAACGCGCTCCTCTTCCGCCGCCTGGTCCATCGGCGGCCGGTCGCGGTGCGCGCGGTCCTCACCACTCCCGAGGTCGCCTGGGTCGGCCTCGAGGCGGCTGAGGCGACACGGCGCCCGGCGGTCGACACCCTCACGGTGCCGGTGACGCAGCCGGTCGCCAGACCCGCTGAACCCGCCGCCGATGCCGCCCGTCCAGCGAGCCTCCTGCGCCTCCACCTCGGGCGCTACTCCGGCCGCATCCTCGGCGGGACCCTGGTGGCACCTCGGGCGTCCGAGCTGATCGCCCCCCTGGCGCTGGCCGTGCACCGCAAGATGCGCCTGCGCCACTTTGCCGCGGGCCTGGTGCCCTACCCCGCTGACGGCAACGTCTATCGCCGCGCGGCCGCCGCATGGCAAGAACGCCGGGTCTCGCCGGCGAAAGCCCTGCTGCGGTTCTTTGTCAGGCTGTCCTCGTGGCCGCCTCGACGGCCGTTCGCACCTGACGACCCAGACGGCTGAGCTCGGAGCGCACCGGCGCAAGCTCGCCATGCTGGCGCTTCAGCAGAGTGTAGAAGACCAACCGCCGATCGTCGCCGATCAGCTGCCACAGCTCGACCAGCGCCTCGAGGGTGATCAGCACTTCCCTCACCTGCTGGCCGTCGTCGAGCTCTAGGCGGCGACGGAGGAAAGGCACCGCCGCCACCGCTCGCTCGCTGAAGTCCGGCCAATACTGGAAGCAGCGGTAACCGTACATCTCCCCCTGCTGAACATCCATCACCGCCACCCCGATAACGCCGGATGGCGCCAGAGACGATCGTTCGAGCACCCGCGGCAGTTGCAGGGTCAGCTCGCCAAGGCCGTTTTCGCCGAAGGTGACCGGAACGGTCGCATGGCCGGACTCGCGCCGCCCGGCCGAGGCCCGGCTCTCGTCCTGATCCTGCGCCGCCTCGAGGATCACCCCATGCAGCGGCCGGTGGATCAGCCGCTCGACGCTACGCGGCACACTGACGTCGATCTCACAGTCGTCCCAGGAGAGAATCTCGAACACCGCCGACTCACCTTGCAGGCGTCCCTGGTCGGCATTGAAGAGCTCGCCCTCGGCCACATCGATGCGCCCGGTCCGCTCGCCCGCCCGGACGGTGAGCAGACACGACTTCTTCTCGAAGTTGAGCAGTTGCAGGAAGCCGAGCAGTGAGATGCCGGTCAGGTGCCCCTTGGAGGTCCGTGCCAGGATCTGGCGCACCGTATCGGCGAGGGATTTGATGTCGAACGGCTTCTCGAGGTAATGCAACGCGCCTTTGAGCCCCACGTTGTTGCCGATCTCGGGCACCTCGTAGCCGCTCATGACGATCACCGGCACCTCGGTGAAGCGTCGCAGCATGTGGGCCAGTAGCTCGAAGCCGTCCATCACCGGCATGTAGAGATCGGTCAAGAGCAGATCGACAGACTGCCCTTCGAGGATCCGGAGGGCCTGCTCGCCGTGCTCTGCCGAGAGGATCCGAAACTCCTCGGCAAAGCTGGACAGGTACCGCGTCAGGGTCGACAAGATGACTCGATCGTCATCCACTACCAGGACTGTATGCATAGGAAGAACTGATCATATCCGAGTCCACGCTGGGTGACATTTTCTGTCGTCGTTGCGTCCGAGTCGTGTCACTCTGCCACCCTTGCGGGTACAAAAAACGCCCAACCTGCGGTCGACAAGGGATCGGTTGATGGCATCGAGCTTGCAAACTCTCCAGCCTACGGAGCATGTCGAGGGCAAACCGCGGGCAACCGCGGGACGCAAAGCCACGGGACTCGGGGCGTCAGAGTCGGCCGGGCTGTCTGCCTCCGAATCTTTCCCTCAAAGGAGGCCGCCATGCCAATAGGTTCGCCGCATCGGATCGTCCGTCACCGCCTCTCCATCGCTCTTCTAGGCTTCATCGTCCTGACCTGTCTGGCCGCCGTCGCGGCGGCCGACGAGCCCGTTGCCGCCTCCTCCACCGTTAGAGGCAGCGCCATAGCCAGCGGTGAGACGTTCGCCTCGCCCACCGCAGGCCTCTATGCCGAAGCCTTCAGCCTGCCCGTCGACCTCGCAGCGGGCCTCTCCACGAGCCAGCCAGGCGCCGCGCTGCGGCTGGCCGCCTTCCCCATCGCTCCGGACCGCCGGGCGGCGGTGGACCTGGCCGCGATCGATCTCTACGCTCCCGGCGCCCGGATCGTAGTAGTGGAAGGTAACACCGAGCGCCAAGTCCCGCGCTCGGCTCGGCGTCACTTTCTCGGCACCGTCGCCGGCGATCCGGCGACCCGGCTCGGCGTGTCGGTCGATCCCGCCACCGGTACCCTGCGCGGCTGGGTCGAGGGTCCCGGCGGCCAGTTCACCCTCAGCCCGCCGACGGCGACCGATCCGACCCGCCACCGGATCACCCGCAGCGAAGTGTTGGACGCGGAGGCGCTCGGGCCCCACTGCGGCACCGAAGAGATCCCGCTACCGAACAGCCTGGTCGATCGGTTGATTCGGGTCGGTCCAACGCCCGCCAAGATCGCCGGCACACCGACCCACAGCGCGGTGATCGGCATCGATACGGACATGGAGCTGCTGGACGAGAAGTACAACAACGACACGACCGCCGCGACCGACGACATCGCTGATCTCTTCCTGCAGATGAACACCGCCTACGAGGGCGATGTCAGCTTGCGGCTGTTGATCGGGGACACCTTTCTGCGCCCCGGCAGCCCGCCCTACGACGGCGATCCGTGGAGCGTCGGCGGCTCTGGTGCCAGTGGTGCGCAGTTGGACGAGTTCGGCAGCCATTGGGCGGTCAACATGGGTAGCGTCGATCGAGTCTTCGCTATCCTGCTCTCCGGCAAGTCGTCGTCGTCCAACTCCGCCTCCGGCATCGCCTGGGTCGACGGCTACTGCGAGTTCCAGAGCGTCGGCGGTGGCTACAGCGTCAACCAGATCTTCACCGGTCCCTTCTCCTCCGCCACCCTGGTGGCGCACGAGATCGGCCATAACGCCGGCTCGCCCCACACCCACTGCTACTCGCCCGAAGTCGACCAGTGCTACAACGCCCAGAGCGGTTGCTACGCCGGGCCGGTCAGCTGCCCTGGCGGCAGTCCCGGCACCACCATGAGCTACTGCAACTTCGGCCCGCCGAGCGGCGCCGCCTGCGGCCAGAACCAGCTCACCTTCCACCCCACCGTGGTCGCCCTGTTCGACAGTTTCATTGCCAGCCACAGCCCGGGCTGTGTCGAGCTGCTGCAAGACGCGCTGATCTTCGAAGACGGCTTCGAATCGGGCAGTACGAGCGCCTGGTAGGGACGAGTCCCAGGAAGGCTCCGGTCAGCCCCATGGAACCAGCACGCAGCCATCGCCGGGGGTGAGCCCCCGGCGGGGGCCAGAGCGGCCAGCGGGGACCAGGATCAAAACGAAGGGCCGGTCTCGATCCAACCTTCGCTGACCAGCACCGAGCGGCCGCCGATCCAGGTACGGATCTCGCCACCGCGCTTCTCGGTGCGTGCCTCGAGCACGCTCGGCCGCCCCATCTCGACCCCTTGCGCGATGCGCCAGCTGAATCGACCGCTCGCCGCGGCCTCGAAGTGGGTGAGCATTGCCACCAGAGCGCAGTTGGCGCTGCCGGTGGCGGGATCCTCGGGCAGGCCGTCCAGGGGCGCGAACATACGGGCGCGGAGATCGAAGTCGTCGGTGGCTGAGGTATCACTGTGGGTGTAGACGAAGAGGTCCGGCGTGATGCCGAGGGCGCGCACCGCCTCGAGCTTCTCGTGTCGGACGCGAGCCCGGGCCAGAGCCTCACGCCCCCTCACTTCGGCGGTGAGAAACGGTAGGCCGACCGAAGCGACACGAGGCGGGTGGGTGTCGACGACGATATCGCTCTCCTCCAGCCCACACACCGCCGCCATCAGCTCTGGCGGCACCGATTTGCCCAAGGTGAGACGCTCGGGGGCCTCGAGCTCGCACCAGATCGGCGCACCGGGGCGCCGACGGATCGTGATCGGCACCAGGCCGGCACCTTCCTCGAAGGTGACTTCGGTGGCGTCACCCAGCTCTCCGGCCGCGGCCAGAACGAAGGCGGTGCCGATATTCGGATGGCCGGCGAAGGGAACTTCTTCGATCGGAGTAAAGATGCGCACCTGCCGGGTATGGCCCTGCTCGGCAGGCAGCACGAAGGTGCTCTCAGAGAAGTTGAACTCGCGCGCGATACGCTGCATCTGCTCGCTGGAGAGCCCGGCCGCATCCGGTAGGACGGCCAGCGGGTTGCCGCCGAAGCGGATCTCGGTAAAGACGTCGCAGATGAAGTAGCGATAGCGCGTCGACGCGGTCATCGACAAACTCCTGGATTCGGCGCAGCGGGAGCGTCGACGGCCGACGCCCCTGAAAGCGGTCTTACCAGCGGCTGGTGTTGCCGGACTCGAAGCCGTCGGCAAAGATGCCCGAGCCGGCCCAGGTGCAACCCTCACCGTTGTGGATGCAGTCGATCCGACCGGCACCGCCGACTACGACGTAGAGCTCACCGAAGCGATCCTCGGCGAAGCTGAAAGTGCCGCCGAAGCCACTCGCCCAGCACTCGGCGTCGATCGCCGCCGGGTTGGCAGGGTTGAGGGTGGTGGTGCGCCAGATCTGGCCGCAGGCGGCGTCGCTGTAGAAGTAGTCGCCGGCGATCGACGGCACGAAGTCGCCGCGGTAGCGATAGCCGCCGATGATCGAAGCCCAGCCGCCGTTGTAGTGGCATAGCACCGGATCCCAGAAGCCGCTGGCGCGCGGGAACTCGCAGGTGGTGCCGGTATCCACCGGGCAGCCCGTCGTGGAACAGTTCGACTCATTGTTGTTGGCGGTCTCACAGCCTTCGCGGCACACCCAGCCGAAATTGGCCGGGGCTGGCGTCGTGGTGGCCTGGAGATGGATCTCTTCCCACTTGTTCTGCCCCACATCACCAATGTAGAGATCGCCGGTATCGCGATCGAAGCTGAAGCGGAAGGGGTTGCGCAGACCGAGCGCCCACACTTCGTCGCAAGCCGGCTCCTGGCCGGCGAAGGGGTTGCTCGTCGGGATCGTGTAGGGGCCGGCGGCGACGCTGCAGTCATCCGGCGCGGTGCCCCCGGGATCGGCGCCGAGCACGTCGATGCGCAGCATCTTGCCGGCCAGGGTGTCGTTGCTCTGGCCGTCGCCGTTGATCCCCTGGTTGGAATCGCAGCCACCGCCGCCATCACCGGTGGAGATGTAGAGGAAATCATCGTTCGGACCGAAGGCCATCCAGCCACCGTTGTGGTTACCCGCCGGGTGGTCGATGACCAGAATCGTCGTCGCTGAGCCAAGGTTGCCGACGTCGGGATCGCCTGCCGTGCGCTCGTAGCGCTCGATGACGACATCGCCGTCACCGCGGGTGTAGAAGACGTACAGTCGGCCGGTCTCGACGTAATTCGGCTCCACCACCAGGGCCAGCAAACCGCGCTCGCCGCCAGCCTGCACCGGGCCGCCGACATCGTCGCGCAGATCGAGGAAGAAGGTCGGCAGGATCGATTGGGTCGCACCATCCCACACCAGGATGGTCCCCTGCTGGGTGGCGATCAGGTAGCGCCCACGGCCATCATTGGGGTCGACGAAGGCGATCGGTGTCGTCGCCCCGGGCGGGAACTCGCTCGAGGGCACGAGAGTCGAGATGTCGACCGGCAGCCCGGGAGTGCAGCTGATGCCACACGACTCGTCGAAGCAGCTTGTCGCCCCCTCCACCGGGGTGACCGAGAGTAGAGCGATCACCGCGAGGGTCAAACAGACAGAGCTGTACGGGCACGAGCGGATGTTCGGCATGATCGGACCTCCATTGTTGAGATAGAGCGGTAAAGTTTAGCAGGCTAAC
>JBCCGX010000372.1:0-8727 GCA_039029035.1 Acidobacteriota bacterium
AAATCGTCGGCAATCGCGTCGGCACGAACGCCACCGGCCAGGCCGCCCTTCCCAACGGCGGCGGGCCCGGTATTCGGGTCGAAGGTCATAGCAATGTCATCGGCGGAACCGGCTCGGGCAGTGGCAATCTGATTTCCGGCAACATCGGCACCGGTATCTGGCTGCTGGGAGACCTCAATCGGGTTCAGGGCAATACCATCGGCCTCGATTCCAGCCGATCTGATCCGATCGGCAATCGTTTCGCCGGCATTTTTATTGCCGAGGGCGCCGATGGGGCCTTGATCGGAGGCACCGTTGCGATCGTCGGCAACACCATTGCCGCCACGCTCCGCGACAGCACCGGCGCTGGCGGCTCTGGGATCCTCATGCACGGTTCGGCCACGAGCTCTATCCAGAGTAACCTCATCGGCGGCCTCGGCCCCTTGGGCAATGACCGTCATGGAATCCGAGTCACGCGGGTCGGCGGCCTGGTGCCGCAGCAGGGGGTGATCGGTGGCGTCATGGCTGGCAACTTCATTCTCAACAACGGTATCGGCGCCGACGGGGGCCACGGCATTCTGGTCGAAGAAGCCGACACATTCTTCATCGTCGGCAATCGGATTGGCACGAGTGTTTTCGGGCTCACCGACGCCGGCAACAACGGTGACGGGGTGCGGATCGTCGAGTCGAGCTCGATCTTCGTCGGCGGTGCCGTCCCGGGGGAGGCCAATGTCATTGCTTACAATGAGGACAACGGTATCGGCGCCTACGATCTCGATGCCAGCGCCGGTCTGCAGAACACCCACGGCAATCTCTTCTCGCGCAACGTCTTGTGGCGCAACGAAGGCCTGGGGATCGATCTGACACTCGGTGGAGCGATTGCTGACGGGCCTACCGCCAACGACGATGACGATTCGGACTTCGGACCCAACCGTCTGCAGAACTTCCCGACTCTGAGCCCGCCGGTTCATGCTGGCGGCATAACGACTTTGAGCGGCGAGCTCTCGGCCGCTCCCTCCCGCGTCTACCAGATCGAGCTCTACGACAACTCGGCCTGCGATCCGAGTGGGTTCGGCGAGGCGAGGAAGTTTCTCGGCTCGTTGACGGTTACGGCCGATGGCCTCGGCGAAGCCCCCTTCTCCTTCCAGACGTCGAGCTTCGTGACCTTCCCTACCGCCCTGGCCTTCGACGACGTCACGCTCGATACCTCAGAGCTGTCGCCCTGCGTCGACACTGCGCCGAGCGGTGGAATCCTGGGTGATCGCGTCTGGTTCGACACCGACGGTGACGGCCTCCAGGCCCTCGGCGAGGCCGGTGCCGAGGGGATCGAGGTTCGCCTGTTGAACAGCGCTGGAACCGTCGTGATCGACTCGACGACCACCAATGCTGACGGCAACTATCGCTTTGTTGGCGTGGCGACCGGGAGCTACCGAATCGAGGTGGTCGCACCCACGGACACGGTTCTGTCGCCGCTGAACACAGGTAGTGACGACACACTCGATAGTGATGTCGACCCAACGAACGGACTTTCCGACGTCTTCTCCTACCTGGCAGGCAGCGTTGATCTGACACTCGACGCTGGCCTGATCGGGATTCTCTTCGGCGATGGATTCGAATCCGGAGACACCTCGCGGTGGAAGTGATCTCGACGCCGGGCTTTTTCATTACAGCCCTGTCATCTCCCTGAAATCTTGCCGCAATCTCGGCTTGCTACCTTCCCGGCATGTCGAGCTTCGCCGCCCTCTCGACCCTTCTGGGGATCCTTCTGGTCCTCGTCCGGCTCGAGTATCTGCGCCATCAGCGGCGGATCTATGGGATTCCCCATCGCATCCATGTCAATGGCACGCGTGGTAAGTCGAGCGTTACCCGCCTGATCGGTGCCGGCTTGCGGGCTGGTGGCCTGCGCACTATCACCAAGGTGACGGGGACGTTCCCCCGGTTGATCCTGGCGGATGGCAGCGATGTACCGATCCATCGCAAGGCGGCGGCGACGATCCTCGAGCAAATCGGCATCGTCGACTTCGCGGTGCGCCAGGGGGCCGAGGCCCTGGTGATCGAGTGCATGGCGCTGGAGCCGGACTACCAGCGGATCACCGAGCAGCAGATGATCCACGCCACCCTCGGGGTGCTGACCAATGTGCGGCTCGACCACACCGACGTCATGGGTCGCACGCTGCCGGAGATCGGCGCGTCGATGGCCAAGACGATGCCCGAAGGGGGCACGGTGGTGACTGGCGAGCAGGAGCATCTGCCCTTGGTGCGGCAGCTGGCGCAGTCGCACGATGCCGAGCTCATCGAGGCGCGGGCCGAGGAGGCTCGGCGCGAGGATATGGACGGGTTTCGCTACATCGAGCACCGCGAGAACGTCGCCCTGGCGCTGTCGGTCTGTGCCCAACTGGGCGTCGAGCGGGACGTCGCTCTGCGCGGCATGTGGGAGGCGGAGCCGGACGCCGGAGTTTTGACCCGCAGCCGAGTTAGCGAGAACGGTTCCACCGCAACGTTCTTCAACGCCTTCGCCGCCAATGATCCGGGCTCGACTCTGATGGTCTGGCGCAAGCTGCGCGACGAGGGACACCTGGCGGGGCAGCGCTTCGTCCTGCTCAACAGCCGTGCCGATCGTAAGGACCGCTCCGAACAGCTCGCCCACCTGGTGGCGACGGAGCTCGGGGCGGAGCTCGACAGCGCTTTCGTGATGGGCGAGCCGACTGAAGCCGTGGCGCGGTGGCTCAAGTCGTACGGCCTACCGCCGGAACGCATCGTCGATCTCGGCCATGCGCCGGCGAGTGAGGTCAGCCGCGCGATCCTGCAGCGCACCGAGGTGGAGAGCAGCGTCGTAGCGATCGGCAACATGGGTGGTCACGGTGCGGCGACCGCCGAATGGTTCGAAGCGAGGAGTCAGTAGCCCTATGATCGAAGTCGCAGTCACCCTTGGATTGGTGCTCAGCCTGCTCGCCTACGAGGGCTTCGGGCTGGCCGCCGGCGGTTTGGTCGTCCCCGGCTATATCGCCCTGCAGCTCGGCTCCCCGGAGCGCCTGGCGGGCGTCTTTCTCGTCGCTGGGCTCACCACGGCGACGCTGCGCCTGATCTCGCGCCACACCTTCGTTTTCGGGCGGCGCCAGCTGGTGCTGTGCGTGCTGGTCGGCTGCCTCTTGTCGATCGCTTCTCGGCATTACCTGAGCTTCGACATCGGCCTGACCGCCGTCGAGCTGCACGCCGTCGGCTGGGTGGTGCCCGGGCTGATCGCCAACTGGTTCCTCAAGCAAGGCGTGACCCGCACCCTGTGCGCCATCGTCATCACCTCCACTCTGGTGCGCTTCCTGGTCATCCTCTGCTTCGGCGGCGCCCTGCTGCCGGACTGACCGCCATGCCAGAATCGAATGCCTCAGCCGGCGACCGTTGGTCGCCCCGATCCAACCGGGTACTGCTGCCGTTGGCGGCGTTCTCGCTGCTGGCGCTCTTTCTCGTCGAAGAGGGCCGCCGCGTCGTGCCGAGCCCTTGGCGTGACGAAATGCTGCGCGCGGCCGAAACCTCCGCCGATGCGGCGCGGGCGCTGAAAAACCATCGCCTGGAGCGCGGCGTCTTCGTCGATCCGGTGAACGATCCGGCGGAGACGGCGCTCATCGGCCAGGAGTACACCCAGATCACCACCGATCGCGGCTACCTCGAAGCCAAGCTGGCGAGCACCGATCCGAACTTTGCTGCCGTGGTGGTCGACATGCTGCACGAGCTCGAGGTCGAGCCCGGTGATTGTGTCGCCGTCGCCATGACCGGCTCGTTTCCGGCGCTCAATCTCTCGGCCCTGGCGGCCCTCGAGACCCTCGGTACCCGCCCGGTGGTGATCTCCTCGGTCGGCGCATCGAATTTCGGCGCCACCGACCCCTACTTCACCTGGCTCGACATGGAGCAGGAAGTGGCGCGTCAAGGCATCCTCTACACCCGTTCGACTGCTGCCTCTTTGGGCGGCGGCAACGACACCGGACGCGGGCTGTCGCCGAAGGGGCGCGAGCTGTTGCAGCAGGCGGTCCAGCGTAACGGTGTGCCCCTGCTAGCGGCGCCGCAGCTCGAGGAGAGCATCCGGCGACGGGTGCAGCTCTATCGCGAGGTCTGCGACCCGCAACCGATCGCGGCCTTCGTCAACGTCGGTGGCGGCATCGCCAGTCTCGGCCATTCGCTCAACGCCAACCTCATCCCCGGCGGCGCTTCACTGCGGCTGCCGCGGCGCAACTTCCCGGCGCGTGGCTCCCTCTTGCGACTGGCGGAGGAGGGCGCCCCCGTCATCCATCTGTTGAATGTCCGTCAGCTGCGCGATCGCTACGGCCTGAGCGCTGTCATCGACGAGGCGCCGGTGCCCGGTAACGGTGCGGTGTACGGCCAGGTGCGCTATAGCGTAGTGCAGACCTTGCTCCTCACCGGACTGCTGGTGGCGACCTTGGTCGCGCTGTTGATCTTTGACCAGCGAGCCCATCGCCTCGGCGGTGCGGTCGCATCTCCAACCCCTGCCGGAAGCTCTGCCCATGAAAGCGTGTAAGTCTGCAATCTACCTCCTCTGCCTCGGATGGCTCTGGGCCGGCGCCGCCAGCGCCCAGCAGACGGTGCCGATCTTCGTCTCGGGGCAGGATCGATCCTACGAGATCCTGCCCGCCGACGAGCCGCGGGTGATCACGGTGCGCGGACCCGGCGAGCTGCGACTGGTGAGTCGGGCGCGCTTCCGGCCGGCGACGGACGACGCGCTGGGTTACTCCCTGCGCGTGCGGGTCGATGGTGGCGTCGAGCAGGAAGTGGTCTACGAGGATGTCGGCCGATCGCGCACCGCGATGTTTCGCGACGGCACCTTGGGCGTTCCCGGCCGCTTGATGGATTACCGGCTGCAGCTCCGTCGCGGCTACCACAACATCGAGATCCAACCGGCGCCGGATAGCCCGCAGATTCTCTTCCGCTACCTCTTCAAGCCGCAGCGCGAGCGGCGCCGCAGCTGGGTGGCGTTGACGCCGCTGGGCGATCCCGAACGGGTCGAGCTGGTGGTTCGCGAAGCCTTCGTCCCCTACTACCGCAACCGGCCGGGCACACCGTTTGATGTCGAGGTGATCGGCCCCACCGAGCTGCGCATCTTCACTCGCATCGAGAGCACGCCGGAGATGCGCGGACGCATCCACTATCGCCTGCAGGTCCGAGAAGGGGAGCAGGTGATCAACACCTTCCAGCTGTCGAGCCGGCGCTCCGAAGTGGCGACCTACAGCGATCTCGACACCCTGGTACCGGGTCGGGCAGCGGAGGTGGTGATCCCCATCCCGCGTGGCCGGCACCGACTGCAGATCGCGCCGATGGACCCTGATAAATCGACCCTCCTGGCGCGCTTCATGTTGCCCAAAGAAGATCTCGCCCTGACCGCGGAGTAAGAGCATGCGGCTGAACACGACGAATCGAGCGCTTGGATTGTTGTGCGCTGCAGTGATGGGGTGGCCGGCGGAAGCGCAGGGTGCGGATCTCACCGCGAGAGAAAGCCTGCCCGAGCTGCTGTACACGACGGGCGAGTCGACGCGAAGCTACACCCGCCTTGCGAGCCGCGACCGCTCTTCTTACCTCTTCTGCGGCCAGGGCGAGCTCGTAGTCTCGAGCCGGGCGGCGATGCCGAGCGGTGTCGCGGCGGCACGCTACACCCTCGATTTGACGATCGACGGCGCGACGCCCGTGCGCGAGCTCGGATACCGCGTGACCCGCGTGGCGACCGGCAGCTTCGACGGCGAGATCGGCGTCGGTGCGCTGCGACGGGCGACGATCGATCTGGGTCGTGGCTGCCACACGGTCGAGCTGACGCTCGCCAAGGCGACGGTCGAGGCTGTCGGCGTGCGCCTCACCTGGCGCGAGGAGCCGGCCACTCGCCGGCGCTGGAGCGATATCGAGCCGGCCGCCGGTGCGCGCCATGCCGTCGTCACGGTGGACGAGAAGCGTACCCCTTATGCCGTCGCCGAGACCGGCCGATCGGTGGAGCTCACCGTCGATGGTCCGGCCTGGGTCCGCTTGCTGGCGCGGCCGATCGAGCCTCTGGCGGGGCCGACCTACCCTCTGGTGGTGCAGCGCAAGGGTCGTGGTGACCGGGCCAAGGGGCGTGCCTACCGGGCCTATCGGTTGACCCACGAGCCGTCGCGCAAGGCGCGGGTCGCGGGCCAGGACGAGCTCCGGCTCGGCCGGGCCAATCAGATCGTCTTTGCCGTCGGCCCCGGTCGCCATCGGCTCGGGGTGGCCTCCGACGCGGCGTACGGAGTCCTCGTGCGGCCTCAGGTGGCGGAGCGCTCTGCGGCCCGGCTGCCCGGGGCGACGGAGCCTGGCTGGGGGGTGCGAGGTCGCTTGGCGAGCTATTACGACAGCAACATCCTGCGCTATTCCGACAAGTTCATCCAGCGCTTCGAGGACGGGCGGGACCCGGACCGCTTTCGGGTCGAGAGCCTCGACGATACGGTGCAACGGGCCGATCTCTACGTCGACCGTCGCTTCACCGGCCCGGCCGGCCAGCCCGCCAGCCTCGGCCTCGCCATCGAGCATCGCGGCTACCTGCGCAACAGCATCAAGGATTGGACCCGATTCACCGCCAGCTGGGAGCAGGCGCTGCGCCGCGGTCGCCGGATCCAGCTGACGCTCAACCATGCTCCCAACTTTTACGTGCGCCACATCCGTGACTCCGATCTCACCGGCGCGGCGCGGCGGGCCGATCCCTTCCAGGCCTTCGAGTTCGAGCGCTCCGAGGGGCGCCTAGGTTTCGCTCAGCCTCTCGGCGCCTCCTTCACCGCCCGCTACCATCTCGGCCTGGCCAGCTTTCGCCACTCGGTGGCCTTCCGTGAGTTCGACAGCGAGAACGCTTTCGGTGGTTTGCGGCTGGATCAGCAGCTGACACGACGCCTGCGCCTCTCCTATGGCGTGGAGCTCACCGAGTCCAGCGCCCGCGGCTATGACGAAGCCGGCGAGACGCGCGCCACCTCCGACGACACCGATCCGTCCTACCGCCAGCTGGACTTGATGATGGCGGCGCGTTATCGCCTGCCCGGCGAGCGCCGGCAGACGCTCTTCCTCCAGGCCGAAGCCGGCCAGCGCGACTACACGACCGACAAGTCGACCGCCGCCGCACCGCTGCACGCCGGTCGCGACGACGATCTGCTGCGGTTCTACGCTTCGTGGCAGATCGACCTGTCGTCGCGTTACGGTCTGACCGTCTTTGCCCAGTCGCGCAGCCGCTCCTCGTCCGCTCCGATCGATTTGGACATCGGGGTCGAGAAAGACTTCGATCAGTGGGAAGCAGGGCTGCGGCTCACCGCGCGTTTCGGCAGTTGAAAGGCCGTCGCGGCGGCCGTCGGGGCGCAGCTCCGTCGGAGTGCAGTCGGAGCCCTCGATGAAGCGGCGGTCGCTGACGGTCGAGATGACGGCCTAAAAGCAGAGAACCTGCCTAAAGATGCCTGTGGCAAACGCGGTACTATGTTGGCAATTCCGTTGACATCGTCCTCGACGATGCCAGGTTCGCTGATAATGGTCAGCTGAAAATAGGCTGATTTGCCAAGCGGCCTGGCCGTGGGCCGTCGTTGGCTTGCGGTTGTCCACGATCCGCGGTCGATCCAGATGATTCCACCGACCGATCCAATACGCGTTGCCGCCCTAGAGCGTTACGGGATTCTCGATACCCCGAGCGAGACGACCTTCGACATCATCACGACGATGCTGTCGGAGATGTTGCAGGTGCCCCACGCCTGCGTGTCCTTGGTCGACCGAAACCGAGTCTGGTTCAAGTCGACGGTGGGGGTGGAGGTGCGCGAGGTCGACCGGGAAGCAGGCTTCTGCTCGACCCTGGTGGTGACGGACGAGGATGTTCGCCATATCGAGGATGCCAGCGAGCATCCGGAAACCGAGGGCAACTCGCTGGTCTGCGGCGAGTCGGGCATCCGCTTTTACGCTGGCGCACCGCTGTGTACACCGGATGGGCATCGGATCGGCACCTTGTGCGCCTTCGGCCCGACGCCGCGCGGCATCACCGATACCGAGCGCACCAGCCTGCGCAACCTCGCGACCCTGGTCATGCACGAGATCGAGCTGCGCAGCATGCGGCAGCGCCTGGAGCGGACCGAGGCTGCCCTGCGTCAGGCGCAGCGTTTGGAGAGCGTCGGCCTGGTGGCCAGCGGCGTGGCGCACGACTTCAACAACCTGCTGAGCGGCATTCTGGGTAATGCCCAACTCCTGCGCCGCCGACTGGATGGCAACGAAGACGGGCAGGAACTGTTGAACGAGATCGAAACCACCGGTCGCCGCGCCGCCGATCTCGTCGAGCAAGTGCTGGCCTACGCCGGGCGGGGCGAAGACAGCCCTTCGGCGCCGACTGACCTCAACGCCCTGGTTTACGAGACCCACCACATGGTGCAAGCGTCGATCGACGACGGCACCGAGATCGATCTCGATCTGGCGGACGGCCTGCCCGCCGTCTTGGGGCAGTCCACCGGTTTGCGCCAGCTGGTGCTGAATCTTTTGACCAATGCCTCAGAAGCCTGCGGCGAGGCCGGCAAGGTGCAGCTCGCAACCCGGCTCGACACCACGACCGGCCGGATTGTCATGACCGTCGGCGACAATGGTCACGGTATCGCCGACGAGGCCAAGGAACGTATCTTCGAGCCGTTTTTCTCTTCCAAGACCGGCGGCCGCGGTCTCGGTCTGGCGATCTGCCACCGTATCGTCGAGCAGCACACGGGGACGATCGAGGTCGAGTCCGAGATC
>JBCCGX010000373.1:0-8692 GCA_039029035.1 Acidobacteriota bacterium
CAACGAAGCGGTCAAGGCGTACAACGAGGGCGCCGCTGCCTACGAGGCACGGGACCTGGCCAAGGCCAAAGAGCTCTTCCTAAAAGCCGTCGCGGCGGACGCCGCGCTACCGCAGCCCTATCTGGTGCTGGCCGACCTCTATCTCACTGAGGGAGCGCATCAGGAGGCGGCCGAAGCGGCGGAGCAGTTCCTCGCCCTGCAGCCGGGGGACCGCAACGCCCAAATGCTGGCTTACGAGGCCTATCAGGAGCTGGGGAATCAGGCCAAGATCGACGAGCTGCGGTCGATCTTGGGAGAGACCGAGGCCGCGCCACAGCTTGCGATCCAGGTGTTCAACGAAGGCGCGATCGCCAACCAAAAGGGCGACCTGAACACCGCGATCGAGAAATTCAAGGCGTCCCTGGAGCTCGACCCCAACCTTGCGGAGGCCCACGCCGCCTTGGGCGCGGTCTACTACAACCAACAGCAGTACGACGAGGCGCTGGCTTCGATAGGCAAGACTTTGGAGCTCAAGCCCGATCATCTCGGCGCCCGCCGGACGCGTTTCCTGGTTCACGATGCACGCAATGATCGCACCGCGGCCGATGAAGCCATGGCGTCCTACATCGAGGTCGATGCCAGCGGCGCCGCGCAGTTGTTGTACCAGCGCGCTGACTTGGATTTCCGCGCTGGAGAGAGAGCCCTGGCGCGCATCGCCCTGACCAAGGTCCTGGAGCTCGATCCGGAGATGCCTCGGGCGCACTACACCCTGGGCTTGATCTATTCGGCGGACGACACGGCGAAAGCCAAGATGCATTTCGAGAAGTTCATTGCCCTGGCGCCCGACGATCCGGAAGTGGCCACGGCGAAGGAGATGTTGGCCTACTTCTAATCCACCCACTCGATGCCGTGGGTGCGGCTGAGGTAGATGGAAGCAGGGGTCGTGGGTGGGGAAAGGTCGAGGCCGGTCTGTCGACGGCCGGATGTGGGTGGGTTGGTTTCGAGAGACCAGAGAGAGTTGCCTTTAGGGCTTGTAGCCACCTCAGTCAGTGCCAGCCACCTCGGTTGGGATCTAGTGAGCTAATCGCCTAGCGCAATGCCGTATTCACGGCAGAGCTCGACGAAGTCGCGGTGGCTCCAGTCTTTCTCCAACAACCCGAGGGCCACCGGGCGGGCTTCGTCGACCCGGTTCAGCTGCAGGAGGGCGCGGACCAGGCGGTCGAGCAGATAGCCATTGTCTGTATGGTCCCGAAACGGTGCCAGGAGATTGACTACGCGTTGCCACGCGGCGCGAGCCGCCACGTCTCGACCCCGCGCCTGTTCGAGGCTGGCGAAGGTCAACTCGACTTCGGCCAGGACATAACGCCACTCTGCGTTTTCCGGATCTTCAGCAGCGAGTCGATGCATCTCGGGCATCAGCTCGCGCAGCATGCGAGCTCCTTTTTCAATCTCGCCGAGCTCACTGAGCATCTCGGCCCAGACCGATCGCGCGAAGCCGACTGTAAAAAGCAGAGCGTCTTGACCCGGTGCCTGCCGTCGAGCCTCCTCGACCAGTTCGACGGCGCGCTCGATCTCGCGCGAAGCCGCGTCGATCTCGCCGCTCTCGTGGAGGGCGACGGCCAGTCGCAAGCGGATCTCACCGAGATCGACCGCATGGTCGAGGTGGGGATCTGTTTGCCACCGCCGTTGCGCAATTTCCGCGGCTTCGGCAAAGGCTTGGCGGGCTTTTGCCAGCTCGCCTTGGTCGTAGAGGGCGACCCCGGCGCCATCGTGGGCGCGGAGCAAGAGAAGCTCCAAGTCCCCGTCGTGGGGGCGCCTGGCTAGGGCTCGGAGACAGGCTTCACGGACCTCGCCGTAGGTAAGGATCGCCGCGTCTTTGTCACCGATATCGTTCAGCCCCTGGGCCGCTTCCGCCAGTGCCGCGAGGTAACCCAGCTGGTGCTCCGGGACGTCCGGCTCTTGCTCGTGCAATAGCCGAAAGACCTCAGCGGCTTGGTGATGGGCCGCGATCGCTGCTTCGATCTCTCCCTGCGCCTGTAGGGTCTGACCGATGGTCGAGAAAGCCGCGCCGCGGTTGAGCCGTTCAGCGATCGACATCTCGGCCGGGTCACGGGTCGAGTAGTAGGCTTCGGCGCGCCGGGCCACCGGTGCCAGCAGCTCGATGCGCTCGATCTCTCTTAGACGCCACCAGAGGTCTTCGAGCATGAAGGTCATCAGGCCTTCGGCGTCGGCGCGAGCCTGCCGTGCCGCGTCGCGCTGGTGCAGCAAGCGGTCGCCAGCACGGCGTTGCTCGACGAGATAGAAAATTCCACCGGCGACCAGCATCAGGCCCAGGGCAGCGACGCCGCGCAAGGCGAAGCGGCGCTGGCGAGCCAGCGCCTGGCGGCGTGAAACTGCGGCTTCGATGCGGCGCAACAACTCGTCCCGGAGGCTGCCGGCCGGCAGTTGCTCGGCCTGGAGCCGGGCGAGAGTCAAGTCTCGTTTGGCCAGCGCCGCCTCGGCGTAAGCGGCTAGGGCGTCGCGCTGCAAGGGTGCGATTTGCGGATTGTCGTGCCATAGGGCCCGCGCTTCCTGCAGCCTGCTCAGGTGTCGACTGAAGTCCGAGTAGTCGAGCGGTGCGGCGCTTTCGCTCAGCTCCGAGGTCAGTGCTCGGGAGCGCTGGCGGCGAGAGGCACCGCTGACGTAGGCTTGTACCGCAGCGATGAAGCCGAGCGCATCGCCAGGCCGCCGGTCCACCGGATCGGGGCGCAGAATGCCCATCACCAGCTCTTCGAGCTCACCAGGTATCGAGCGATCCGGTGCCTGCGCACTGGGCCGCGTGATCTCCCCACGGGCTGCTTTGGTGAGGGCGTCGGCCCCGCTGCTGGCCTTGTGGGGTGGCGAGCCGGTCAGGAGGTAGTAGAGGATGCCGCCGAGCAGGTAGAGGTCCGTCCAGGGGCCGAGCTCGTTTGGCTCCCCACGGGCCTGCTCGGGGGCCATGAAGCTCGGGGTGCCGGCCGCGCCTTGGGACGGAGGACCGAGGCTGCTGGTCGCGGAGTCGGCTGGATCGGCAGAGAGCGAAGCGCCGTGGGTCTCAGCCGTAGGGAAAGTCGAGGCCAAGCCCCAGTCCATCAATAGGACTTCGCCGAACTCACCCACCATCACTTGCTGGGGCTTGAGATCGCGATGCAACACTCCCTTCGAGTGGGCAAAGGCGACCGCCTGGGCGACATCGATCAAGATCGGCAGGTGACGGACGAGGAACTCGTTCACCGGCTGATCCCGGTCGGCACGCAGCAGCTTGCTCCAGGGTTGGCCACGGACCAGCTTCATGCCCAGCAACGGTCGCCCATCCGTGTCGGAGCCGAGCTGATAGACCGGCACGATGTTGGGGTGCTCGAGCCGCGCGGTGGTCAGTGCCTCCTGGCGGAACATCCGTTCCAGCTCGCGGCACTCGGCGTCGGACGCGCCGTCGACTCGATCCTCGCGCAGGCGCTTGATCGCGACACGACGATCGAGAGATTCTTGGATACCGATCCAGATATCACCGAAGCCGCCCTTGGCGAGAGGCTCGCGAAGCTCGAGCCGATCTCCGGTCGGCAGCTTGGTGGACGAAGCTGCAGGCGAGGGCGTCGCCGCCGAGGCTGGGACCGCCGGTGCGGTCGGGAAGCTGGTCGGCAGGTAGGAGCGACCGAGCAAGGTCGAACGCGTCGGGTTGTACGACAGGTTGGGGTCCTCAGCCAGATCTTCGGGGATCCGAAGAGCGTCCTTGGAATCCTCGCCAGAAGCGTCAAGACTCACATCGGAAGCCTTCGCGGAGACTGTGCAGGGTTTGCCAGATGGCGTGGGACGGCGGCTGCGGCGAGAGGCTGAAGAACGCCACTCGCCGTTCCTGGCCCTCGCAGGCCCAGATCTCGATGCGGACGTCGAGCTCGATCGGCCGGCGGGTAGCGAAAGCGTCGAGGGTTTGCACGCGACCCGCGAAACGTTGCGAGCCCTCGTCGGCAGCTTGCGCTGCGATGGACGCCGCGAAGACAGCCTCCCCCGGGTCGAAGCCCCGCCCCTGGGCCACTGCTTGGGAGAGGCCGCGGAAGTAGTTCTCCAAGTCTTTGCTCAGGGTCTCGGCGTCGAAGGACGTGGCGCTCGGCACCCACCAGACGAAGGCATAGGACCAGAAGTCCTCGGCACCTTCCTCAAACATCCCGGGCGCGAAACGGATCTCTTCCAAGCCTTCGTAGGCCAGCTCCGGCGCGAAGCCGAGGGGAAAGGGGATCGTCTCGGTGCGCCATCCTTCCGGCGTCGGCATGAAGAAGGGGACCTCTGGCGCCTCCGGCGCCTCTGGTGTTTCTTGCGCACCGGCCGATAAGGCGAGCATCGACAGGGTCAGAATCTTCAGGTTGCGTTGCAGCATGGAGCGCTCCTTGGCAGGGCAGTTGCCTGCCTAGTCTACCGGCTCGGCATTTAGCGAGCGGGTGCAGGCGTTGCACTGACGGCGTCGACGCGCAAGGTCCTACCGATAAGACGAATCCGTCGCGCCGTTTCTTCGAGCGTTGTCGGTACTTCGGGCTCGGAGCCACCGGAGTGGACGAGCCAGCGTAGCCAGGCCTGGGCGCCGTCCGGCGGCAGTCCTTCTTCCTCGAGCAGGTAGGAAAGGTCGAGAACATGGTGCAGTAGTCTGCGCAGCACGGCGGTGCGATAGGAGATCCCCGACAACCAGGAGGCTGTTGCCCGCGACCGGCGCCAGTGCAGCTCGTCTCGGGCGGCTTGCAACTGCTCCTCGAGCTCACCGAGCAGCGCAAACCCTGGCCGAACCGCGGTTGGGCCGTGCTCTGCCGCAGCGACCAGGAGCTTCGACACGCTCGCTTCGGCGTAGCGCAAACGCCGCCTGAAGATACTGCGGTACGCCACCGAGGACACTAGAGTATTGACCAGGAAGGCGGCCACGGCCGCCGTGGCCACTGCTAGCAACCGTACCTCGAAGGTCTCCAGCGGCTCGCCGCGCGGCACCGCTTGGACGAACATGGCGGAGAATGCTGCGACGAGGTATCCACGATCGAAGCCGACAGCGAAGCACACCAGGATCGCGGCGCCGACGGCGAGCGGGATCCCGATCCGGAAGTCGAGGCCTAGAAGACCCGCCGCCGTGCCGCACAATCCCCCGATCAGGCTGCCGACCACTTGCTCTGCGGAGCGCCGCAGGCCCATCAGCACGACCGGGCTGATCGACAGGATGGCGACGAAGGTCGACGTCACATGGTCGGGATTGCCGGTCAGAGCGTCGAAGAAGAGTGCCAGGGCACAAGCGGCGGCTGCTTTGCCCGCCAGGAAGAAGCGACTCCAGGGGTTGCGTGGCACGGGCGGACCGAGGACGGTGATCGCGCCAAGGTGCGGTGAGCCGCCAGGTTTGCCTTCCTGCAAGAACTCTCCTCCGAGCGTTGGGGGGCGCCGGTTAGCCTACCCCAAGTCCGGCGAGTCGAGGCGCTCGCGCTCTCTTGCCCGGAAGCGGATGTCAGCTGTCGATGGACTCGAACTGGCTCGCGGCACTGACGAAGTGCAGTTGCGACTTGGCGAACATAGCCGCCATGCCCACCAGGCCAGGCTCCTCCGAAATCTTGGACAGCAGCTTGTGGGCCGCCTCGCGATTGAGCGTGCTGGTCAGGAAGCCGAGATCCCGCGCCGCGGTGTCGACGACCTTCGAGGCCTTTTCGCTGCCGATCGTCTTGGCCAGCAGACCGGCGATGTCTGCCCGTCTCAGACCGGGCATACCGGCAGAGTGTTCACTCATCGGGATCATGGCTCGGTCCGGGGAAGGTGAGAACGACTGCTGTGGTGCTGTGGAATCCAGAAAGGCATCGAAGCTCCGTTCAACTGGATCAGAGGAACTCAGTACAACGCAGAGCGTACAGAGACTTTGTTACAGCGGGCATTACAAGCGCGGTGCCGCAAGCCGTCGCTGCCAACAGGTGCCGAGAGTCACGGGGGCGCGGAGTCGGATGCAGCTTGCTCGTTCTCTGCCAGGCGGCGATAGAGGTCCAGCAAGCGACGCTGGTACTCGGCGGGCTCGATCCGTGGCCGTTGTGGGTCCTCGAGCTCGCGGCTGCGCCAAAGGTGAACGGTGGCGCCTTCCAGTTCGCCGGAGGTGGCGAGCAGCTCGGACAACATCAGATGGGCTTCCAGCAAGTCCGGATGGATGTAGAGCGCCCGTCGCAGCCAGGGTAGAGCTTGCTCCGGCTGATCGGCTTGACGCTCCAGTCGGGCCAGGGCGAGAAGAGCGCCGAGGTCGGATGGTGCGCTCCGGGTGACGCGCTCGAAGGCTTCACGCGCGCGCTCCAGGAGGGGTGGCGCCGGGTCGCCGAGTCGCGCCAGGGTCGTACAGGCGTGGCCCAGCAGCATGTTGGCATCGAGGTTGGCCGGGTCTTTCGCCAGGGCCTCTTCGAGCACGGCCAGGGCGTCGCGAACCTGTGCCGGGTCGGCCGAACGCAGCCGGTGGGCCGCCAGGGCGACGTGGGGCAGGGCAGCGCGGGGGTGGCGCTCCATCGCGGTCCGCAGACGGGTTTCGGCGGCCTCGTGCTTGCCGAGCTCGACCTCTCGCGCTGCCAGGTTGACGGTCGCCCGCAGGTGATCAGGGTCGGCAGTGAGGATCGTTCGGTAGTGCTCCTCGGCTTCCTGGCGCTGCGTCGTTGCTGTTTCGCTGGAGCCGGCTGTCTCGTGTCGGGTCGCTTGGGTCTCCAGGGCCTCGGCGAGATTGAACCGCGACCGGAGGTCAGAGGGGTCTTCCTCGAGCGCCAGGCGGTAAGCACTGATCGCTGCCTCGTAGTCGCCTTCGGCGTAGTGATACACCCCTTGGTTGAAGTGGGTGCGGATCGGCGTCACCCCGCGGTGGACGCAGGCGGTCGAGGTGAGCAGGAGAACGCCTGCAAGACCGGCGCTGAAACGGTTGAGTCGCTTGCGACTACGGTTTCTCATCACGCTCATCCCGCTGCTCGTAGGGCCGAGCCCGGCCGCGCAGGCGGATCTCGGTGAGGTCGATATCGCGTGCCTCGAGATCGGTCTCATCGTCGCCGAACAGCAGCACCGCGGGATTGGCGCGTATCTTCCTCAGGGCCATCTCGCCTTGCCACAGAGCCCGTTGCAACCGGCGACTCGCCTCGGCGAGCTCGGCCTCGGTCGAGCCGACCATGTGATCGGCATCGCGCAGCAAGTCCCGGAGGTCGCCAGCGATCTGGTCGAGGTTCTGGCGTAGGTCGTGGGTGGCGGCGCTGACGTCGGTGAGCAAACGATCGAGGCGGGGATCTTTCGTCGGGTCGAGCAGAGTATCGAGCCGCTGGGCCACGGTCCGGCCGTCGGCGATCGCCGCGTCGAGGTTGTGGATCGAACGGTCGAGGGCTTCGATGTTGTCGTCCGCCAGCAGGCCGCGGTTCAAGGCGGCGGCGATCTGTCGTCCTTCGGCCAGGGTTCCGTCGAGCTCGTTGATCGCTCGGCTGACGCCCGCGATGTTTTCGGGCGTCAGCACCTGGTGGTTGAGGGTGCGCAACACGGCGCGGAGCTCGTCGATCGCGGGCCCGGCCTGGGCCATCAGCTCCTCGATGCCGGTGCCCTCCTGGCTGGCGATGGTGATCGGCTGTTCCAGTGCGGCGTCAAACAGCAGGGGCGGCGGAGTTGGCGCCGGCCAGCGACCCGGGTCTAGCTCCAGGTAATGGGGTGCCAGTAGGCTTTCCTGGGCGATCACGACCCGCGCCGTCGCAGGATCCAGGCGCAGCTCCGGATTGACCAGCTCGAACGACACCTGGTTGATCAGGCGTTGCAGGCGCTCACTGTCACCGTCCGTCGGGTCTACCGGGCCTTCGACCAGCTCCAGACCGGTTACTTCGCCCACTTCGCGCCCGCCGACCCGAACCTTCGAGCCCACCTGCAGGGTCCTGACATTGGAGAAGAAGGTCTGACCTTCCACCGCTTCGCCGGCGAACAGGCCCATCAGGTCGAAGCGCCCCACTTTGAAGGCGAAGAGGGCGAAGACCACCAGGGCCAGCGTTACGAACAGGCCCGAGATCACCTCGCTGCGTCGAGCTTCACTCATAGATCGCGATGCTACAGGAGTTGCGCTACATCAACAGGTCGCGATGGTACGCGGCGATCGATGCCGGAGCGACGGCCAAGGCATCGAGGTCGCCGTCGACGAAACGTTGGATGCGGGGCTCCGTGCTTTGCAGCAGGTCGTCGAGCGAGCCGTCCAAGAGGACCTGGCCGCGATGCTGCAACAACACGTGGTCGGCGATGCGCCGTACGCTCTCCATCTCGTGGGTGACCACGACGCTGGTGATGCCCATGCCGGTCTTGAGATCGTTGATCAGGCGGTCGAAGCGAGCGGTGGCGATCGGATCAAGGCCGGCCGAGGGCTCGTCATAGAACAGGATCTCGGGGTCCATGGCCAAGGCTCGGGCCACCGCCGCGCGCTTCTTCATGCCGCCGGAGACCTCCGCAGGCCGAAGGTCCGCCGCCTCCAGCAGACCGACTTGCTGCAGCTTGATCTTGACCATCGTCGCAATCGTTTCGTCGTCGAGCTCGGTGTGGTACTCGAGCGGCAGCGCGACATTCTCGGCCAGCGACATGGAGTTGAGCAGAGCGCCGCTCTGAAAGGTCACCCCGATGCGCCGGCGTAGCGCCTGGAGCTCCTCTCGCGACGAGCCGTAGACATCGGTACCGGCGACACGAACACTGCCGCCATCCGGCGGCA
>JBCCGX010000374.1:0-8680 GCA_039029035.1 Acidobacteriota bacterium
CCGATCGATCTCGATCTCTCCGCGGAAGCGCATGCCGGGACGCATACGCTCGGTGTCGGTCGCTTCGAGCTCGACATCGAGCCGTACTACTTTCTGCGGATTGCGCCAGGACTTCTGCTGTACGGTGCGGTGGATCTTCACTACTTTGGCGCGATACTCGTGATCGGGGTAGGTATCGAGCCTGAGGGCCACCGCCTGGCCGACTTCGATCCGCCCGGCATCGGCCTCGGCGACTTTGGCCTCGCCCCGCATGAGCTTCAAGTCGGGAATCTGGAGGATCTTCTCCGCCCGCCAGACATTGTCCCCGACCTTCTTCTTCTCGCCGCGCCAGTTGGTCTTGTAGATCACCGTGCCGGAGCGCGGTGCCGGCACGGTCATGGCGCGGATCTGCTCTTCGAGCTCCGTCACGCGGGCCGCCGCTCGATCGCGCTTCTCGCCAAAAAACTCTACGTCGGCTCGGGTCCGCGCCTCGAGATGCTCACGGCTCTTGGTCAGATTCTCGATCTGCAGCTCCGCCAGACGCCGATCGATCCGCGCTTTCTCGATATCGCGCTGCGCGGAGACCTTCTCCGTCCCTTCCAGCTTGAGCAAAGCGAGGCGCAAGGAGGCCTCGGCTTCGGCCAGCTGCAAGCCGAGCTGCCGGTCTTCGATGCGGAGATCGGCGATGCGTTTCTCGAGCTCCTTGGCGGAGGAATCGCGGGCGGCGACCTTGAGCTGCAGCTGACGCTGCAAATCGCTGGTGTCGAAGCCCAGCGCCGGTTGGCCGGCCTGGACCTCGGTGCCTTCCGGCACCATGAAGGCAATCTTGAAGTTCGACACCGAGCGCACCGCCGGCGGTCCGAGATCGGCGCTGTCGACTGCCTGCAGCTCGCCTTCGAGCTCGACGCCGATCACCAGATCCTGGCGTACGACCCGCTCCCAGGTCTCGCCGTCTTCGGTCTCGAGGCCGTTCGCTACGCCCCAGATCGCGGCGCCGGCGACCAGGATCGCCACCAGACTTCGGCGAAGGTTCATCTCCCCACCCCTGCCGCCGTGCCGACCCGCCCGAGGGCGGCGCCTTCCTCGAGGCCGTCCTCCACCACGCAAGCCGCGCGGTCGCAGGCGCCGAGGGTCACCGGCACCCAGGAGCCATCGGCGAGCAGGGCGCGCGAACCGGCATCGGCCCAGTCGAGGCTCGGCCGAGGAACGAGCAGCACGTCCTCTTGCAGGTCATCGATGACCACCTTGACCGACATGCCCGGGCGCATGCGCTCGACATCGAGCTCGTCGAGATCGATCCGCGCGCGGAAGAAGCGGCGCAAGGAGCGCCGGCTCGCCTGGTCGGCGATCTGATCGATCTCGCGCACCTGGCCGGTGAAGGTCTGATCGGGGAAGGCGTCGAGGGTGGCGGTGACGCGCATACCGGGTTCGATGCGCCCGTCATCGACGTCGAACAGCCGGGCGCTAACGATCATCGAGCCCAGATCCGGCAAGCGGGCGATGACATTGCCCGGGAAGACCGAGTCACCCGCCTGGAGCATGCGGCCCTCGCGAGGATCGGTGCCGAGGATCAGGATCCCATCACGCGCGGCATGCAGCACGAGCAGATCGATCTTGGACTGTGAGCGCACGACCTGCGAGCGCGCCTTCTCGAGGGCGATCCGCTGGATGTCGATTTCTGCGACCTTGGCCTCGCGGGTCGCCTGGAGCTGAGCCTCGGTCTTGGCCAGCTCAAGCTCGGCTTTGCGCCAATCGAGCTGCCATTTTTGGAACTCGAGGGCGGGGAACATCTCGGCCGGTACGTCGGCCTCGAGCCGTGCCTTCTCTGCCGCGGCGCGGCTCTTTTCGATCTCGAGCAGAGCCTTGGCCTCTTCGCCAGCGGCCTGGGCCTGCAAGCTCGACAGCCGGCTGGCGGCCTCGATCGCCTGAGCGATCATCTCTTCCAGGTTGGCAGCCAACTGAGAGTCGTCGAACTCAGCCACCTTGTCGCCCTGGCGAACCTCGGCACCATCTTCAGCCAGCCAACGAACCTGCACCGGCCAGGTATTGGTGTTGGGCACCACGAGCTGCTCGCCATCCTCGGCCTCCAGCTCACCGGTCAGAAGGACGCGCGCGACCAGATCGCCCCGATAAACCTGCAAACGACCGGCCGCCGGTTCCGACGGTGCCGCACCGGTCGACGCCTCGCTGCCGGCACAAGCCAAGACCGTGCCGGCCAGGAGACACACCGGTGCCAGCGAGACCAGCGAGCAAGCCCATGCAAGATGTCGCTTCATGGCCATTAATCAGTGTACGTTCAAACAACCTTCGACGTTCAAATGAGTTCGTTCGGATTCTCGATCGGGACGAGTCGTCACTACTTGAATTCACGCCTCGCGCGCCGCCCGAGGCCCCGGAAGCTCAAGAAAAGCTTGCGACGCCCGAGATCGGTATGCTAGCTTCAGGTTGCAGTGGTTGTCACCTTCCGAACCGGTTCGCCTATTTCCTCCTGAAGCGACAAGATCTTTCCTTCCCGTCTCTTCCTGAGCGATTGCCGACTTTCCTGAGTTCAAAACGTGTCGCCACAGCTCGCAAAAGCCTCCGACCTGAAGGGTTGGGGAATCGTTTAGAATGTCGCCGCCCTTGCGGGACGGCGAGGAGAGAGAGTAGAGATGCCAAAGAGGATTTACGTAGGAAACCTCCCCTTCAGTGCCAGCGAAGACGAGGTGCGGGAACTGTTCGGTGAATACGGAGCAGTCAACGACGTCAGCCTGATCACCGATCGCGAGACCGGAAGGCCTCGTGGCTTCGGCTTCGTCGAAATGGAGGATGGCGAAGCGGCCGACACAGCCATTAGCAATCTTCACCAGTACCAGATGGGCGGCCGTAGTCTCAATGTCAACGAGGCCCGCCCGCGCGAGCCCCGGCCCCCGCAGCGCGGCGGCTGGTAAGCGGCTTCCATTAGCCAACTCAAAGGCAGATGCCTCCGGGCATCTGCCTTTTTTATTTGGGGCGGGATCGTCAACCGACCCTCCGCCCCATGGCGGGCGCAGGTCCCGGAGGGACCAAAGAACGTAGCCCGGGATTTCAATCCCGGGGTGGGAAAAGAGGGGGCTAGAAGGCCCAATCCCTGGGATTAAAATCCCAGGCTACGGACTCGCGACCCGCTGGGGCGCCGGCATTTGAGGCGCAGGTCCCGGAGGGACCAAAGAACGTAGCCCGGGATTTCAATCCCTGGAAGATGCTGCCCGCCCGCCCAGGATTTCAATCCCGGGTACGACCTGCCGGCCCGCCTCGGCACTCCCCTACCGGCTCGGACCACCCGGGGTGTAGATCGGTACCGGGAAGACCTTCACGTTGCTGTCGTCGTCGCCCTCCGGCGGCGGAGAGATACGCGACACGCCCTCCTTCTCCACCTCGTCGATACGCACTACCGAGTGCATCGGCACGAAGACGCGCTTGACGCCCTCGAACTCCTTCTGCAGCTTCTCCTCGGTCGGATCGACGACGATCTGGGTCGTGGTGCCGAAGACCAGCTCCTCGATCTCGATGAAGCCCAGCAGGCCGCCCTGGGAGACGTGCCGGGCGTAGACCTCGTAGCACTGCCCCTGGTTGAAGAAGCTGACTCGATACAGGCGTTTTTTCTCAGCCATCGGCAGGGTCTCTTTAGCTCAGCCCCCGGCCGCGGCGAAGGCGCCCGGGAAGACCTTCTTCGCCTCGCTGTCCGCCACCGGCTCGATGCGTGCCGCGCAGACCTTGTACTCGGCTGTGCCGGTGATCTCGTCACCGGCGTCGTTGGTCAGGTAGTTGGCTCGCACGTCGGGAAAGTGTAGCGGCATCCAGATCGAGCCCGGGCGTACCTGGCGGCTGACCATGGCGCGACAGCGCACCCGGCCCCGCCGGCTGACCACGTCGACCATCTGACCATCTTGGATCCCGAGCTTGCGCGCATTGCTACGGTGCACCTCGACGAAGCCCTCCGGTTGCTTGGTGGTCAGGCCGTCGGAGCGCCGGGTCTGGGTGGCGGCGTTGTAGTGATAAAGGGTGCGGCCGGTCGACAACACCAGGGGGTACTCCGGATCCGAGACCTCGGCCGGCGGACGATACTCGACCGCCTGGAACAACCCTTTGCCGCGCAGCACGCCACCCTTGTGCAGGTACTCGGTGGAGGGTGCGTCGGCGCTCGGCACCGGCCACTGCAGGCCACCTTCGCGATCGATCCGCCCATGGGAGATGCCGGTGAACTTGTCCGACAGGGACGCCAGCTCGGCGTAAATCTCGTCGACTCCCTGGTAGTCGGGCTGCTCGAGCCCCGCCCGGCGCATGATCTCCACCAGGATCTGCCAGTCGGCCCGCGCTTCGCCCGGCGGATCGATCGCCTTGCGCACCCGCTGGACCCGCCGGTCGGAGTTGGTGAACACGCCGTCCTTTTCGGCGAAGCAGGCGGCCGGCAGAATGACGTCGGCGTAGCGACAGCTCTCGTTCAGGAAGATGTCCTGCACGACGAGGAATTCGATCTCGTTGAGCGCCTTTTCCAATTTGCCGACGTTGGGCTCGGAGATGACGATGTCCTCACCCATCAGGAACATGCCGCGCACCTGGTTGCCGATGGTCTTCATCATCTCGTTGAGATTGAGACCGGTGGTCGAGCTCTGCTCCACCCCCCAGGCTTGGCCGAACTTCTCGCGCACCGACGGATCGGACGCCGATTGGTAGCCCGGGTAGAACACCGGCGTGGCGCCGGCGTCGTTGGCCCCCTGGACATTGTTCTGGCCGCGCAACGGGTTCATCCCCGCCGAGCGGATGCCGAGGTGGCCGGTCATCAGCACCAGGTTGGAGAGGGCGTAGACGTTGTCCGTCCCGGTGGTGTGCTCGGTGATGCCGAGGGTGTAGTAGATGCCCGCCTTCCGGGTCGTGGCGTAGGCGCGAGCGACCTCGCGGATCATCTCCGCCGGTACGCTGGTGATCTTTTCCGCCTCTTCCGGCGAGTAGCGCAGCACAGTGTCGCGCACCGTCTCGAACTTTTCGGTGTTCTCGGCGATCCACGCTGAGTCTTCCAGCCCTTCGGTGACGATCACGTGGGCCATGGCGTTGAGCAGCCAGACATCCGTGCCGGGCTCGAGCTGCATGTACCAGTCGGCGATCTCGCTCATCCAGATCGCTCGCGGATCGGCCACCGCCAACTTGGCGCCGCGGCGTACCGCGCGCTTCATCTCCATGGCGATGATCGGATGCGCTTCGGTGGTGTTGGAGCCGATGACGAAGAGGAAATCAGCGTCGCGAATCTCGGGGATCGAGTTGGTCATCGCGCCCGCTCCGTAGGTGGCCACCAGACCGGCGACCGTGGGAGCGTGTCACGTTGCAGCACATTGATGGACGTTGTGTGTTCGAAACGCCGCCCGTGCCATCTTCTGCACCAGGTAGTTCTCTTCGCCGGTGCAACGACTGGAGCTGACGAAGGCCAGGCCATCATTGCCGTGACGATCCACGACCCCCTGCAGCCCCGCCACGGTGCGATCGAGCGCTTCGTCCCAGGTCGCCTCGCGCCACTCGCCGTGACCGCCCTCAGGCAGCCGGTCACGCACCAGAGGCGTCTGCAGACGATCCGGGTGGTGGACGAAGTCGTTGGCGAAGCGGCCCTTGACGCACAGGTTGCCGTCGTTGAGGGTGGTGCCGACCTTCGGGCTGGTGACTTTGACCAGCCGGTTCGCCGATCGATCGACGTTGAGATCCACCTGGCAGCCGACGCCGCAGAAGTTGCAGGTCGAACGCACCTTGTCGAGCTCACGCTCCGGCTTGCCGTAAGCCAGCGCCGGCTTCTCGGTCATCGCGCCGGTGGGGCAGACGTCGATACAGCCACCGCATAGCTCGCAGGTGGAATCGGTCAGGGGGATGCCGTCCGCCGTCGAGATCGTCGTGTGCGCCCCGCGCCCGGCGAGGGAGATGGCGCTCACCGCCTCCACCTGGTCGCAATAGCGCGTACACAGCGAGCAGGCGATGCAGCGATCCGGCCGGAACTCGATGAACGGATTGGTGTCGTGGGGTCGCCCCTGGCGCTGACGCGCCACCGGCTCCCACTCCCCCGCCGTGCCGTATTGCTCCGCCAGCTCGTGCACGCGCGACGGGTTGTTGTCCTCACACGTCGCCCGGTCGCGGACGATATCCGACAGGTGCAGCGACAGAATGAACTGGCGGTTGCGCTCCACCTTCGGCGTCGCGGTGCGCACCACCATACCCGGCGCCGCCTTGAGCGAGCACGACGGCTGCATCAGGCGCGAGCCCTCGACCTCCACCAGGCACATGCGGCAAGCGCCGGCCGGCGTCAGCCGATCGTCGTGGCACAAGGTGGGAATCTCGATCCCCGACCGCCGCGCTGCCTGCAGGACCGTCTCGCCCTCGCTGAAGGAGAGCTCGTTGCCGTCGACCACCACGAACTGGGCGTCCATCTTCATCGTCGCACCTCTTGCAGAGTCTCTACCTGTCTCTACGCCGAATCAGTGGCGATCAGATCTTCAGCTGAAGCAGCTGTCACCGCCTGGACCAGCCACCGGTCGAGCAGTTCGAGATCGGTTGTCGCCAGGAGCCGCTCACGGGTTGTCTCGGTGACTTCGAGGCCGCGAGCCTCCAGCACGGTCAGGACGGCTTCGGTTTTGGTTTCTGCTACCGCTTCATCCTGGAGCTTTCGCGCCGCCGGGTTACCCTTGGCCACCAGCGCCCGAAACACGGCGTCATCGGCCACCGCCGCATCGAGCAAGGCCTCGACCTCCAGCGGCTGCCCCAAGCAAGGATCCTCGATCAACGCCTGGCGATCGAGCGGCTCGAAGCGCGCTCGCTCGGCAGACCATTCACAAGCCAGGTTCTTCTTGACGAAGACCGCAAACACGCGCCGCACCCCGCGCCGCAGCATCCGCGGCACCTTGCGACGGATCTTGGCTTCGTTCTGCTGCGAGACCACCTCGAAGGCGATCTCTTCCAGGTAGCGAGTGCCGGAATCCGGGTCGATGCCGTCCTTCAGCACTGCTGTATCGCTAGCGAAGTCCGAATCTTCGTCGAACCGGGTCAAGAGATCGGTGGCCACCTTGTAGCCAGACGCCACGTGGGCCCGCACCACGTAGTCGAGCTCACCGTTCTGAATACCGTGCGGACCATCCGACGGCGACGCCTCGTAGCGTACTCCGCCGATCATCTCGTCACGGCTGGTCTCCGGTTCCACCAGATGATCGTCGACCCGCGGCCAACCCTCCCGCCGGGCAGGCAGGCGCATGGCTCTTGCGGCAGAGCTCGTCGCCGGTGCGTGCAGGCTGTAGGCAGGGCGGTTCTCGTCCATCCTTCGATCATAGCAGGTCGATCGGATGCCGAAGCTTGCGCTCTGGAGGCCGGGAGGTCTGCCCGGCTGTGGCTACTCCAGGCTCGCCATGTCGGCCAACGCTTGCGGAGGGGCCATCCACTCGCCACGGGCGTTGATCTGCTCGAAGTACTCGTGCCACCCCGCTTGCTGGACGCTAGCCTCCAACATCTCCACCTGCTCGAGAGTGGGCATCTTCCACAACGCGAGGTATCGGTAGTCGCCGCGATGCGGGGTGTCCTCGTCATTGATCGCAAAGCCGACCAGCTCGACGCCGGTCTCGGTCAGTTTCTGGATCTCGCCGCCGACTTTCTCGAAGTAGTCCTGGCGCTCGGCCACCGATAGGGCAAGCCACTTCGGTCGTGCGTTCCAAAGCTCGACATATAGATGCATGCGGTATCTCCACAGATTGGTTATGGATCGCCCGGCGCCGGCATGCGATCTCCGGATCTCGCGGGCCGCCGAATCGGATCCTGGTCGATGACTCGCGAGGGAGTTTACATACTCGGGAAGGGCCCCGACTCGATAGGATGCTGCGATGCCAACGACCGGCAACGATACGAAACGCCTTTCGAGCCTGCCCCTCTTCTGGCTCAAAACCACCCGCCCGGGGCTCTACTTCCAGTGGGTGTGGCTCTACCTGCTGCCAGTCGGCGGATCCGACATTTTCGGCTCAGCCACCTTCTGGTGGGGGCTGTTCTTCGCCACCGCGCCGTTGAGCCTGTTGGTCTACGGCTGGAACGATCTGGCCGACGCCGACATCGATCGGCTGAATCCGCGTAAGGACAGTTATCTCTTCGGCGCCTGCGGCACGGCGGAACAGCAGCGCACCCTGCCGTGGGCGATCGCGGCAGTCAACCTGCCCTTCGGCATCTGGCTCGTGGCGCGCTCAGGGCTGGAGATGCTGCTCGTCCTGCTCGGCATCGTCGCGGTCAACGCAGCCTATAACCACCCACGCTGGGGCCTGCGCGGGCGGCCGCCGTTCGAGCTCGTCAACGAGATCGGCGTGCTCCTGCTGGTGCACTTGAGCGTGCTGCTCAACGAGGTGCCGCAACTGCCGTGGCAGACCTACCTCTATCTGTACCTCTTCACCGTGCACGCCCACCTGGTCGGCGAAGTGATGGACCTGGAGCCCGATCGTGAGGGTGGCCGGCGCACCACCGCCACGGTCCTCGGCCGGCGTGCCACCAAGGCGCTGATCGTCGGCCTGGTGGCCGCCGAAAGCGCCCTGCTGCTCTTCGTCTTTGGCGATCCGGTGCTGGCGGCGATCCTCGGCCTGGGCCTGATCTGGCTCCTGGCCGACTTCTTCGTCCTGTTCAAAGACCGCGTCTACACCGTGCCCGAGATGCGCCTCTTCGGCATCGGCATGAACTTCGC
>JBCCGX010000375.1:0-8663 GCA_039029035.1 Acidobacteriota bacterium
CCTGCTGGGCGGACCGCAGCAGCTGACCGCCGCCGAGATGGAGGCCTTCACTGACTTCGTCCTCGAGCTCACCTATCCGCCCAATCCGATTCGGGCTCTCGACAACAGTCTGACGCCGTCGCAGGCCCGCGGGCAAGATCACTTCTTCAAGGACGAGACCACCGTCCGCAACGTTTTCGCGCCCGACATCTCCGTCAGCTGCGTGACCTGTCACGTGTACGATCCGGAAGGTAATGCCGAATATGGTGTGGCGAAACCGGGTTTCTTCGGCACCATCGGCCTCGGGCTGGTCGACACCGGGGGACTCCAGCAGGCCAAGGTGCCGCATCTGCGTAACCTCTACCAGAAGGTCGGCATGTTCGGCATCGGCCCGTTGCCCTTCCTCCAGCCACACCAGGACTTTTCTCACCAGGGCGACCAGATCCGCGGCTTCGGCTTTCTCCACAACGGCGGCGTCGACACCATCTCTCGCTTCCACTCGCTCATCTCGATGTCCGAGCTACTCGCGCCGGGAGGCTTCGCCTTCGGCCCGCAGGGGGATCCCGAGCGTCGCGACGTCGAGGCCTTCCTGCTCGCCTTCGACAGCAACCTGAAACCTGTCGTCGGGCAGCAAGTCACGCTGACTGCGGACAACGCCACAACAGCCGGCCCACGCATCGATCTGCTGCTCTCACGGGCCAGCACCGAAGCCGGGCCGCAGCCCCACGCGCCCGAGTGCGAGCTGGTAGTGACGACCCGCAAGGGCGGCCGTGAGAAGGGCTATCTCTATCTCGAGAGTGCCGGCGTCTTCCTGCAGAGCGAGCACGGCAAACCCGATCTGACCGACGCGCAGCTGCGCGCCCGCGCCCTGCAGAGCGAGCTGACTTACACCTGCGTGCCGTTGGGCTCAGGGGTTCGTTTGGGCCTCGACGCCGACCTCGACGGCTGTTTCAATGTGACCGAGGCCAAGCTGGGGACCGACCCGAGGGATCCGTCGAGCACGCCGATGGGCTGTGACACTGACGGCGACTCAGATAGTGATTCGGACAGCGATTCAGATAGTGATTCAGACAGCGATTCAGATAGTGATTCAGACAGTGATTCAGACAGCGACTCAGATAGTGATTCGGACAGCGACTCAGATAGCGACTCCGACTGATCAACACCTCGAGTCCTCTGCCGAAGGGCTCTAATCCGGGCCAGGGGACTCAGGCGACTCGCTATCCCGTCACCTCAAACTGAAGAGGTAGACCACGCTGCCGCTATCTGAGGCTTCGATGTCGGCCAGGCCGTCGAGATGACACCGATCGAGCAACTCCTTCGCCTCAGTGGAGGAAATCGACATGTTCATCGCGACTTGCGCCACGGTCAGTTGCCCCTGGTTCTCCTTGGCCAGAAGAAGCATCGTCCGTTCCCGAGCCTCGTCCTGGCGACGACGTCCTTGCTGCCTCATCTTTCGGCAAAGGATACCCCCGCCAATCCCAGGGACGATGCCCAGAAACGTCATCGCGAGGATGTAACTGGCCGAAGAGATCTCACTCGCCGGGTTCAGCAGGCCTAGAACCGCCCCGGTGACGAACAACAGACCCCAGCCTACGAGGAGAACACCGACACAGTAGAAGAGTTTCTCGAGAAAGTTCATGGCGGACTCCAGGTGTCGATCCGCTCGGCGGCGATGCGGATTGCTTGGCAGGCCTATAGGGCGCAGGTTCTGACAGAGGCGGATTCTACCCTGGCTGCAGAGGATCCTATCGTGTCAAGGACACAGACCACCCACCCGCATCTTTTGTCCCGGCGCAACTCGCGATGCCCCGTGAGCAGAGTCTCTGGAAACCCGTGGCGCCGGCAGCACGCAGGGCAAAGTCTCAGTTTGTCTCACCGAATCTCTCCCCTCTCACGGTGTCGCAGTCTATGCCCCGACGACCGCAGATCTGAGCTCCGCGACCGCATGGCTGCGCAACAGCCTTCGAAGGCCTGTTTCCCTTGTCTTGCTTCTCCGTCGAGGCCCGGGAATGCACCTTGCAGTCCAGGCCAGGAGTGTCAGACCAGAACCCCTCAATCCGACATACACGGAGAAAAGATGAATCGACACCTTTGCATTCTTGCCCTCGCTCTTGTTGTGTTGTCCGAGGCCCCTGCACTTGCCGATGACCTGCGGCCGCCGACCTACCGATTCGATCCGTTTTCGACCGTCGCTGGTTGGGACTTCCTCACCGAGCAGGTCGACTTGATCCGACCCGACGCCAACGTTCCGCTGTGGTCCGGCGATGCGGCTGACCTGCTGCAAGAGAAGTTCGAGGCTAGTGCCCCCTATCCAACGGCGGCGCGCTTCGGCGATGTCTCCTACACCCACAACCTCGGGGGTGGCTACACGGGTGGCTCTGCCGGTGATGGTGGCCTCGTTTTTGTCGTCCCAAACTACTTGCAAAGCCTGCCCTACAAACGCCTGCGGTTGCAGGTCACCTATCAGGGACCCGAACCTCCGACCACTGTGGTTGGCTACGCAGGCATTCCCGGGAGCCAGGTGGACATCAAACAGGCGTCGATCGAGCGGACCCCGGTCAACGATCCGAGCTTGGCGCCCGCTAACTCCTTTTTCTACGAAGACTGGCTGATCTTCCCCAGTCCGACTTGGGAGCAGGTTGTCGTGTTTCTTCCTGCCGAGACGATCCTACTGGGCGTTGTCATCGACACGGTGATCGAGTCACCACCGCCGATCTTCGAAGACGGCTTCGAGCCAGCGGACGTCGAGCCCTGGCGCTAGCCGCAACTCAACCTGCCGACCTCGTGTAAGTGGCTTTCACTTCGCCCCCTAAAGGGCCCAGGCGACAGCGTCGCCTGGGCCTGGGAGCTTTCAGCGCATACCTCGACACCTAGAAGCTCGTGGGCGCTTCCCTGAAACTCTCGAGTCCGGCACTCGTACCCAGTAGTCTAGGTACCTAGAAGTCTTAGTACAACTGACGAACGAGACGAGCGACTGCCTCGACAGCCACCTATGAAGAAGAAGCCAGATTCCCTGCAAGGCTCCCTCGACCTCCTCGTGCTGAAAGTACTGGCCAGTCAACCGGGCTTGCACGGCTACGCCATCATGACACGCATCCGGGTGCTCTCTGAAGACGTCTTGCGAGTCGAGGAGGGCTCTCTGTATCCCGCGCTGCATCGAATGGAAGAGGCGGGTTGGCTGCGAGCGCAGTGGATCGACAAGCCCAACGGTCGCCGCACCCGCAGTTACCATCTGACGTCAGCCGGTGAGAGGCAACTGGCCGACAAGGCGGCCCGTTGGCAGGAAGTCACCGACGCTGTGGCTCAGATCCTGAGGACGGTGTGACATGTCCGTCTTTTCACGCTTGCTCAACCTGCTGCGCCGAAATCAGATCTCGAGGGAGATCGACGAGGAGCTCCAGTCGCATCTCGACGAGGCCATCGAGAGAGGGCGTGATCCTCTGGAAGCGCGCCGAGCCCTGGGACCCCAGCTGCGGCTGCGGGAAGAGAGCCGCGATGCTCGCATCGCCACCGAGGTGGAGTCTTTTGTTGCCGATTTCGTCTTTGGGTGGCGGCAGCTCAGGAAGCACGCGGTCACTTCGATCGCCGCCGTACTTTCCCTAGGCCTCGCCATCGGTGCTTGCGGAGCAACCTTCCAGCTGGTCGATGCTCTCTTGCTGCGGCCGCTTCCCGTGGCGGAACCGAGCGAGCTGTTTTCGATCGCCTACCGGAGCCCGATGCCCGATTGGATCGGCACCTGGCGTGACAACCCCTACCCCACCTTTCGGCAGTTGCGTGATGCGGTAGCTGAGAACGCGGAGCTGATCGCCAGCTCGAGGACACGGCGGCGCGAGCTGACGTTCGAGGCCGCCGAGGTCATCGAGACCGCTCACCTGCAGTATGTCTCGGGCCGGTTTTTCCCCGTGCTCGGACTCGAGCCCAGGCTCGGTCGCCTGCTCACCCCGGAGGACAACCTGGTTCCCGCCGGACATCCGGTGGCGGTCGTCTCTGAGAGCTATTGGACGACTCGCTTTGGAGCCAGTCAGCAGATCGTCGGCACCACCTTCGAGCTGGCAGGCACTCTGTTCGAAGTCGTCGGCGTGGTTCGAGAGCCTTTTGCCGGCATTGAACCGGGGATCTCGACGGATGTCTTCGTGCCGCTGATGATGGCTCGGGACATCGAGAACCCGGATCGATCCGGCTTTCGGATCCTGGGACGCTGGAAGAAGCCAGGCACCGAGCCGGCCACCCTGGCGACCCTCGACAGCCTCTGGCGCAGGATCGAAGACGAGCGATGGACACGGCTCGACGGAGCTCCTAGAGAGTGGCTGGACCAATATCTGTCGACGACCGAGGTCCTCCTCGAGCCGGCGGGCAGAGGATTCTCCGAGCCCCAAGAAACCTACGGTCTAGCCCTGACGATCCTCACTGGCCTGGCGGCGCTGTTGCTGCTGATCACCTGCGCGAGTGTCTCGAACCTGATGTTGGGTCGAACGGTCTCGAGGGCGCGGGAGCTGGCGCTGCGGGTGGCGATCGGAGCGGGCCGCTACCGAGTCCTTCGCCTGCTGTTTGCCGAAGCCTGGATCCTGGGACTGTTCGCGGCCGCGCTCGGCGCCATCCTGTCTATTCGGCTCGCGCCCGCTGTGGTGCGCCTACTCGGTTCAGCAGAGGTTCCGCTTCGGCTCGAGATGCCGGTCGACGGACGCTTCGTAGCCTTCTTCGCCGCCACTGCCCTGGTGACGTGCCTGCTGGCCGGGTTCGGGTCCGTCTACCGAGTCTCCTTCTTGTCGGTCGCCTCGGGCCTCAAAGTCGGTCAGGCAGCCCTCTGCCATCGCCGGTCCGGCCGGCTGCTGCTGGCGGGCCAGATCGGTTTCTGCTCGATCGTGGTTTTTGCCGGCGGCTTGTTCGCCACCAGCTTGACTCGCTTGGTCCTGATGCCTACGGGCTTCGATGCCGCGGGCCTAGTCAATCTCGAAGTGGTGGCCGAGCCGGAGCAACCGCACGCCGCGTGGGACGACCTGACCGAGAGGTTGAACGCCCTACCGAACGTTTCGAACGCCGCGCTGGCGGGATGGCCGCTGCTGGATGGCTCTTCGGTGAACGCCCGGGTGGTGACGAAGGGGGAGACGATGAGCGATCACTTGGTGGAGTTCTTCTGCGTCTCCTGGAACTGGCTCGACACGATGGGGGTTCCTCTACTGGAGGGCGAGGGCCTCCGTCCCGGTGATACCTACCCCGGCGTGGCGCTCGTTAATCAGACGTTCGCAGACGTGTTCTATGGCGGTCTTCCAGTCGCGGGCCGTACCTTCCAGCGAGTAGGCCACCAGAACACGCGCACCGACCTGCGGATCGCTGGGACTGTCGCCGACGTCAAACAGAACGAGCTGCGCGCCGCCTCACCTCCAGTCGCCTACGTTCCTTGCCATAGGATGGGTGACGAAGGTGCGGTGGACACCAGGCGCTGGGGCACGTTCGTGGTCCGAGGCCAGAACGTCGACACGCATCAAGTGACCGCCGCAGCCGCAGAGGCCGTCGCCGCAACGGCAGGATTCCGCTTACGGCAGAGTCGAACCCAACAAGCGATCAACAACCGGCACACTATCCGAGAGCGCCTGCTCGCGACGCTGGGAGCCTACTACTCCGGGCTGGCGCTATTGCTCACAGGGGTAGGGCTCTTCGGAATGTTGCATTACTCCTTTCGCCAGAGGCGACGAGAAGTCGGAGTGCGCCTGGCCCTCGGCGGCAGCACGCTGCGCATCGCGCAGGAGATTGCCGGAGGTCCCCTGAAGATGGTTCTACTCGGGGTTCTCGCTGGGGTCGTTCTCGGCATCATGGTCATGCGCTCGATCAGCTCTTTGCTGTTCGAGGTCCGGCCGACGGACGCCTCGATGCTCATCGTACCGTTGGTCATGGTGGTCGGAGCGTCGGTCATCGCAGCCCTACCGATCGTGCTTCGCGCCGTGCGCACCGACCCGACGTTGGTGTTGCGGGCCGAGTAGGGGCTAGGACTGTACCTGGGTACGAGATCGACCCGCTGCTGATGGCTCGAGTCGCTGCTGGCACGCTGGCCCAGAGACTCAGCCGTGGACCGTTGGCTCGCGCCCGCCTCGGCGAGACAGCTCGGCTTCGTGCTCGAGCCAGCCTTGCCATCGGGTTTGGAGCTGGAGCGGGTCGATCTCGCGCTCGGCGAGGTGGAAAAACATCTCCCAGTGCCGCTTCTCGGCCGGGCCGAGATCTTGCAGCAAGCGCGCGACTTCAGGCTCGCTGTCTCGAATCTGCACCAGCAGTGTCGAGAAGCGTTCGCAGCTGCGAGCCTCGATCAACGCGCCGACCAAGAGGCGGTCGACCTTGAGCAGATCCTCACGCGCTTTTTCGACCCTTTGCCGGAGGCCCTGGACCCAGGGATTACCGCGGCGCCGGGATATCGATTGGCCACGATGACGTAGCAAGACGTGGACTCGCCGCAGATGCGCCACTTCCTCGGCGGCCAGTGCGCCCATTCGCTCCACCAACTCGTCGTCGGCCGGATAGTGTCCGATCAGGGACAGGCCAAAGAGTGCGGCCTGCTGCTCGCAAACCGCGTGGTCGGCGAGAAACTCATCGAGGTGGGCTGCCGCCAGTTCGGCCCACGCGGTGGGTGTGGCCGTCAGCAGAGGCAGCTCGGCCCGGATTGTCTCAAGGTCGGCCATGGCAGCTAATGATACCGCTGCGGCTACTCCGTCCCCTGGCCTGATGCGCGCCAGCCCGAGTCGCGGGCCAGTGTCTCGAGGGCGGGATCTCTGAAACCTCGCTCGGCGAGCAACTCCATGGGCTCGCGGGCTTGGTCCAGACGACCGAGGCGCAGCTGCGCTTCGGCCAAGCTTGCGATGTAGTAGCTACTCGACTCGGTGAGGCCGGAGACCGCCGGTTCCAGCAGATCGACGGCTTCCTGCCAGGTCGCCCTCGCCGCTGCGGCGTCGCCCAATCCATCGAGCGCGACGCCAACCGCTGTCAAGTCTGCGGCGACGTCATTCAGGTAGGAAGCGTTGGTCGGATCTCCGACTAGCAGCTCGCGAGAGAGCTCCAACGCGGCCTTGGATGCTTCGAGGCTCGCATCGAAGCGCCCTTGACTGCGCCATGCCGCGGCCAGATGCGTATGGGCGACGGCCAGCTCACGTTTCCAATCCGCGTTCAGGGGATCCCTCGACACCAAATCCGAGCCGAGATCGCGGGCGCGGCGAAAGGCCTCGACCGCGTCGTCACCGCGCCCCATCTGGGCAAGGGTCTCACCGATCTGCGAGGTGGTCATCAGTAGATTGAGCTGGCGGCCGGGGTCGCGGTTCTCCTGCCATAGCTCCAGATCGAGATCTCTGGCACGGCTGAGATCGGCCAACGCCCTCGGCCAGCGTCCACGCTCAAACTCTGTCGTCCCGCGGTACGACAGAATCACCGAGAGGAAGCGACGGGCATCCCCCGGTGCGTCCGCGGCTTCTTCGAGGATCGCATCGAGCTCCCTCAAAGCGTCTTCGTGGCGATGCATTTCGCGCAGGAGCCAAGCCCGTTCGGCCTGCTCTTCGAGACGTTCGAGGCGCAGCTCGGAACGTTGCTCAGGCCTCGCTTCGTCTTCCAGCTGGCGCCTCAGCTGCAGCGAGCGCGTGCGCAGCTCGAGGGATTCGTTCAGCTTGCCCTGCTCCTGCAGAGCACGACCTGAAAGAGCCACGGTCTCGGCGAGAGCCCGTCGCCAGTCCTCGTCTTGCGGATGCTCCTCGAAATACGAGATCAACCCGGCCAGGCTGTCGGCGCTCTGTCGATAGGCTAACGAAGCCTTCTCATACTTGCCCTGATACTCCAACACACGACCGGAGTTGCGCAGGGCCCGGGCGCGGCCGAACCACCGGTCGACGTCGCCTCCGTGGCTGCCGAATTCATCGTAGTAGCCGCTGGCGGCGTCGGCCGCAGCTTCGAGCAGGTCGAGCCGCCCGAGGGGCTCGAGCCCGCGATAGAGGTCGTCGACCATGAAGTCGATCAGGGTCTCGGCCCGGGCCTGGGCCTCGATGGCGAGCTGCCGTTCACGACGCAAGTCGACGGTGTATTTGATGGCGCCGAACAACACGATCAATGCGACCGCAGCGCCGGCGATTCGATTGCGCCGTCTTCGCGGTTTGTCGAGAATCCATCGCAGCCGCTCATGAACCGCTTCAGCCGAAGGGCGCGCGCCGGGATCAAAAGCCTTGAGGCCTTCGACCAGATCGATCAGATCTGAATCTCCGGTGGCCATCCGCCGGGTCTCGCCCAATTGGACCTTGGAGATCAGTGCCGGGAGTCGGGCGCCTTCGTAGGCGCGAACACCCTCCACCAACTCCTGGAGCAGTACACCCAAAGAGTAGAGATCAGAGCCCGGCGTCAACGGCTCGCCCCGGGCCTGCTCGGGCGACATATAAGCCGGACTGCCCAGGACAAGTCCCGTCTCGGTCTCGAAGCCGGTCTCGAGCGGCGTTAGCGCTTCCGCCCGTGGGCCGGTCTCGACCGCATCCTCGTCCCACCGACGAGCGAGCCCGAAGTCGAGTACCTTGGCGTCGCCCCGGGCGTCGATCATGACGTTTTGTGGCTTCAGGTCTCGGTGCACGATGCCCTGTCGGTGCGCGGCCGAGAGTGCCTTGGCGATCTGCATGGCGATCTTGAGCTTGGTGGCGAAGTCGAGGTAAGGCGCCGCGTCTTCGAGC
>JBCCGX010000376.1:0-8617 GCA_039029035.1 Acidobacteriota bacterium
GCGGCTCGTTGCCGCGCTCGGGAGTTATGAGCAGCCGGCGGCCATCGCCAGCCTGGTGCGGGTGCTCGAGGACGGCGAGTCCTCGACTTTGCGGGTCCACGCCACCCGCGCCTTGGGCCACGCCGGGGTCGCGACCTCAGCCCGGCCGCTCCTCGAAACTTTGGCGACAGCGGGGGACGGCAAGCTGCGGCGGGAGATTGTCAGCGCGCTGGGGCAGATCGGCTCGCCGGTCGCCCAGGAGCCCCTCACCCGCCTCCTGACGGCGACCCAGGAGCCCGAGCTGCGGGCTCGCGTCACGGTCGCCCTGGGATCGATCGGTGGCGCAGGTGCTGTGCCGGCACTGATTGAGCTGCTACAAGACGAGGCGCCGGCGATCCGTTTCTTCGCCGTCCGTGGTCTCGCCCGGGCGGAGGACGGGCGTGCCGTGGCGCCGCTGGCGGCCTTCTATCGGCGCTTGACGGAGCGTCACGCCGACGCAGCGCCGGCGGAGATCCTGCGCCGGCCGGCGCCCTATCTGGCCGATCTAGAAATGCGTCTCGAGATCGTCCGGGCGTTGACGCGGATCGATCCTCCAGCAGCTCGCGACGTCCTGCTCGACGCAGCGGTGCCGGTCCGTTTCGCGCGCGATTCGGCGGCGGCCCTGAAACTCAATCAGGCCGCCTATCAGTTGCGCCGAGCGGCGATCTTCGGCCTCGGCTACACTCGCTCGGCGGCGGCGACCCGTTTTCTTTCGAGCGCCGGCGGGGCGCTCGCCGACCGCGATTTCCGGATTCGTTCCATCGCGGTTCGTGCTCTCGGCACCCTGAGCCGGAGCGAGGCCGTTGCCGCGGTTCTGGAGAAGCTGGACGACAAGGTGGCCGAGGTGCGCTGGGAGGCATCCCTGGTGCTCGGGCGCTTCGCCGACCGGCAAGCGGTCGAGCCTCTGCTCGCCCGGCTCTCCGATCCTCATCCGGAGGTGCGCTACCACGCCGTCCTCGGTCTCGGTTACCTCGGCGACGCCCGCGCTGCGGGTCGGATCGAGGCGCTGCTCGAATCGGAGCGCAGTCCGAAAGTGCGGCAAGCCATCCTGACGACTCTGGGACTGTTCGGCCAACCGGCGGTTGTTGGCTGAGTCTGCCTACCGAGTCCCTTTTTCGTCGCCTGGTGACGTAAGGAGAGGTCCGATGTCAGGCGATCTCGAGAACGCCCCCAAGCCGTCCGAGAGTGCTATCGCCCTGCTCGATGCCTGGAACGAAGGGGACCGTAGCGCGGGGGAGCGCTTGATTTCGGTGTCCTATCCGCGGTTGCGGCGTATCGCTCAGAGCCTTTTCGCAGCGGAGCGTCAGGATCACACTTTACAGCCCGCGGCTCTGGTCAACGAAGCCTATTTCCGTCTGCGCACACTCGACCGGGTCGCCTGGCGCGACCGCGAGCACTTCCTTTCCATGGCCGCTCGGGTGATGCGCCGGGTCCTGGTCGATCACGCCCGCAGTCGCCAGGTCGAGAAACGCGGCGCCGGTCTCGAGAAAGCGCCGATGGAGGAGCTCGTCGAAGCGCCGCCTGAGCCGGCGCCTGGGCTCGTCGACTTGCAAGACGCATTGACGAGCCTCCAACGTCTCGACCCCCTGAAGGCCAAGATCGTCGAGCTGCAGTACTTTGGCGGGCTCTCCTATGAGCAGATCGCCCGCGATCTCGGTTGTTCCAGGTCGACGGTGATTCGGCAATGGAAGGTCGCCCGAGGTTGGCTCATGAAAGAGCTGGCCTGCCGCTAGATTCCATCGGAACCGTCACGCGCCGATTGCCGCAGCGCATCTTGCTTGCGCAGCCCTTGGCGCTGCAGGATCTTCGCCAGCAGCCGTGCCGAGCGTGGCGAGAGATCGCCCAGGCGGGCCAGCCAGCCGCGCCAGCGGGGGAGGGTGACGATCAGGGGGCGGCGCTGCAAGACTCGGCCGAGGATGGCGCGCGACAGATCTTCGACCTGCAACTCCTTCGGGGCGGTGAACGTGAGGGCTGCCTCGGGATAGTCGAGCTGCAGGTCGAGCATCGGCGTGGCGACGGCGTCCGGGCAGACGACGGTGACGGCAACGCCGTGGGGTCGCAGCTCCTCGGCAGCAGCGAGGGAGAAGGCGCGCACGGCGTACTTCGACGCCGAGTAGAGGGAGATGCCGGGGATCGGTGCCAGGGAGGCGAGGGAGGCGATGTTGATGATGTGGCCGGCGCCGCGCTCGATCATCGGGCGCGCCGCCGCGCGCGTACCGAAGACGACACCTTTGGCGTTGATGTCGAAGTGGTGGTGGACGTCGTCGATCGTCACCTCGGCAGCCAGAGCTGGGCGGATGATGCCGGCAACGTTGAGCAGCACGTCGAGGCCGCCCCAGGCCGACTCGGCGGCGTCCAGGGCTTGCTGCCATGCCTCCGGATCGCAGACGTCGAGCTGGCGCACGTGGCCGCGTTCCGGCCAGCCGGCTCGGGCGGCGTAGCGCTCGAGGGCTTCGAGGTCGAGGTCGGTGGCCAGGACCCGGTGGCCGCGTTGCAAGAGCTCGTTAGCCAGGTGGCGGCCGATGCCGCTGGCGCAACCGGTGAGGAGAAAGCGATCGGGCGTCGAAGCCGGCAAGGAGCGCCTTCTCAGCTGTGCGGACGGTAGGCGCGGATGCGCTCAGGGTCGGTCTCGATCCGGGCGCCGCCGATCAGGTCGACACAGTCGGGTACGGCGGCGAAGACGGCGTCGAGGCAGGTCTTGATCGCCCGCGGACTGCCAGGCAAGTTGATGATCAGGCAAGCACCCCTGATGGCGGCGTGCTGGCGCGACAGGATAGCGGTGGGCACCTCGTTCAGGGAGACGTGGCGCATCAGCTCACCGAAGCCGGGGAGCAGACGGCTGGTGACGGCCTCAGTCGCTTCGGGTGTGACGTCGCGTGGCGCCGGGCCGGTGCCACCGGAGGTCACGACGAGATCGCAGCCGTCGTCGTCGGCGAGCTCGATCAGAGCTTGCTCGATCAGCGCTTGATCGTCCGACACCAGGCGGAAATGGAACTCCCGCGGCGAGGTGATCACTTCGTCGAGATAGGCGCGGATGGCGGGGCCTGAACGGTCTTCGTACTCGCCGCGGCTGGCGCGATCCGAGATCGACAGGATACCGAGCCGGGCGGGTCTGGAGGTGTCTGTCGTGTCTGCCATCGAGTGGGCCTCAGTCGACGAGGTTTTCCGGATTCAAGGCTTCGAGCTCGGGGAGGACGAAACGGCCGTCGCGGCGAATAAGCACCTCGTCGAAGTAGATCTCGCCGCCGCCGCTGTCAGGCGATTGGCGCAACACCATGTCCCAGTGCACATCGCTCTGATTGCCGTTGTCGGCACTCTTATAGGCGTTGCCGGGGGTGAAGTGGATGCTACCGGCGATCTTCTCGTCGAACAGGATGTCCTTCATCGGTCTCGTCACGTGCGGGTTAAAGCCGATGGCGAACTCGCCGACGTAGCGCGAGCCGGCGTCGGTGTCGAGCACCGTCTCCAAATGCTTGGTGTCGCTGCTCGCGGCGTCTACCACCCTGCCATCACGGAAGGTCAGCCGGATATCGCGGTGGGTGACCCCCTGGTAGATGGTCTCGGTGTTGAATTGGATCGTTCCCTGCACCGAATCCCGCACTGGTGCGGTAAAGACTTCACCGTCGGGAATGTTGCGGCCGCCGTCGCAGGGCACCGTCGGAATATCTTTGATGCTGAACGAGAGATCGGTGCCCGGCGAGACCAAGCGCACCCGATCGGTCCGGTTCATCAAGTCCACCAGGGGCTGCATGGCGCGCGACATGCGGGCGTAGTCGAGGGTGCAGACGCGAAAGTAGAAGTCCTCGAACTCTTCAGTCGACATCTCGGCTTGCTGCGCCATCGACGGGTTCGGCCAGCGCAGAACGACCCAACGGGTCTTTTCGACCCGCAAATCACGGTGCGCCGGCTGCCACCAGAGACTCTGGTAGAGCTTCATCTTCTCCGGTGGCACATCCGACCATTCGGAGATGTTGGGATTGCCTCGCGCACCGATGTAGGCCTGGACTTTGGACATGCGGTACGCGTCGACATCGCCGATCAGACGCATCTGCTCCTCGCTACCGGCGAGCATCAGATCGCGCATCACGGCGTTCGAGCGCAAAGCGACCAATGGCAGACCTCCGGCGTCGGCCGCGGCCCGGATCAGGCTGCGGGTGAACTCGTCGGGAACGTCGAAGGCTTCGATGAGGATCGCTTCCCCGGCCTGGAGGGCACAGGAGTAATTGACCAGCACATCAGCCAGGGCGTCGTATCTAGGGTCGGCCATGGTTCGCTCCTGAGTGGGGAGGGCTGAGGCCCTCCCATCTTACGACAATCGCCGGAGGTCGACGGTCAGGCGCCAGGAGCCTGGCGCCACCCGCCGGGCGCCCACGGTCGGGCGCCTACTGCGGAGGCGGCGATCAGACCGTGACCAGACCGTCGTGGGAGCCGAAGCGGTTCGGCACCAGGCGATCGGGAGCGTCGTCGTTCTCCCAGCGCTCGCCGTCGAGCAGGTAGCGGAAACGATAGTCCTGGCCGGCACTCAGCGAGACGGTGACGCTGTGGCTGCCGTCCTTGAGCTTCTTCAGTGGGTTGGCGTCGGCATCCCACTCGTTGAACTCGCCGAGCAGGGCAATCTTGTCGGCTTCGAGCTCCGACGGAACCTTGAAGGTGACGCGGCAGGAGCTGCCAGTCTTGGTGTAATTCTTCTTCAGCATGGCTTCCTCTTCCAGGAAAGTGTTTGCATTGGGTGCCCCGTTGGATGATTCCCTTCCCTTGATTCCGGCCCTTCTCGCGCCTGACGGCGTTACGCCTCCTCACCAGAACGCTGCTATTGCTACGTCGGCAAGCCTTGTCAGGCACGAGAAATTCACGAAATCAATGGCAAGGTTCTCACCCACCAGGACACAGCCCGGGCAGATTCGAGATCAGCTGGTCAACAGTCGTCTGAGGATGAGCTGTGGGGAATCGGAGAGCCCGAGCGGTTCGGGATAAATGAGAGTGTCTCGTGAGGGAACCGGCTCGTGCAGCCGGCAAGAGACCGCGCGGTGAACCGCGCCGGCGCAACGTAGCACAACTCTTGGTGAAAGGCTACAAATTCAGGCGGTTTTGGCGTCCGGTTGGTCGACGCCGGGGTGGACGCCGGCCATGATCCGCCAGCTGGTGATTTTCTCGTCGATCTCGCGCATCCGCTTACAGATCAAGCGGCACAGCAGCATCATGAAGCTGCGCGCGGCGCGCGGATCCATCGCCATGATCTCGCCCAGGGTCTCGTCGTCGAAGGTAACGACCGTGGCCGGGCCTTTGAAAGCTTTGGCGTCGGCCGAGCGCGGCTCGCCGTCGATCAGCGACATCTCGCCGAAGAAATCGCCCCGGTCGAGGATCGCCAGAGCCTCCTCGCCGCCGCCGGGGATGAACTTGCTGATCATCACCCGGCCCTCGAGCACGACGTACATCTCGTCCCCGGCGTCGCCTTCGCGAAATAGGAAGGTGCCGCCGGGATAGCGCTTGACCGACGAGAAGTTGGCCAGGGTCTCGAGCTCCGCCCCGCTCAAGCCCTGTTCGCGGAAGAGCTCGATCTTGTCGTCGGAGCCGACGTCGATCGCCCCGGCCTCGGCCGGGTTGTGACGCAGCTCGTCCAGGTTCTCCTGCAGGGCGTCTTCGGCAAAGAACGTGCGCAACTGCTCGTTGGCGCTGCGTAGCTTCTGGGCCAATCCATGCCAGAAGCCCCAGAAGATCTGGACGCCGAACTCTGGCTTCTGGTCGATGATTTCCGTCAAACGGGCCGCATCGAGACGGATGAGCTCGCAATCTTGCAGGGTGAAGGCATCCCCGTTGCGCTCACCCGGGAGAATGAAGTTGAGCTCACCGAAGACCTCGCCCGGACCGAGGGTGCCGAGGGGGAACTCGCCGTAGGCGGTCGGCCGTCGGACCAGCACGGAGCCTTTCTCGATCATGTAGATGTCGGAGCCCGTGCTGCCGTAGGCGAAGACCTCCTCGTCTTTGCCGTAGGGCTCTTCCTTCGCTGCCCGAGCGAGCTGAAAGATCTGCTCGTCGTCGAGATGAGCCCAGGCCGTAACGCCACGCAGGCGCGCGGCGATTTCGAGCCGGCTGCTGCGGGGCTTGGGCTGCGGCGCGATGCGAATCTGCCGCGTGGAGTCTGCATCGCGCAAGAATTGCTCGCGTTGTAGCTCCAGGCGATCGAAGGCGGTCTGTAACTTCTCGCGCCGCAGGCGGAATAGCTGGACAAGATCGGCGCTGGAGATTCGGCGGATCGTCTTCAGCATGCGGATCCGCTTCTTCAGCGGCTTGCCACCCTCTCGATCATCGTCACGAAGTAAAAGAAAGGCATCGATAGTCGCCTCGAGCGCTTCTTCGTAATGCTCACGCTCGTACTCCACTCGTCCCAGAAGATCGGCGATCTCGCGATCAAAAGGATTGTAACGTTGGGCGTGACGCAGCTCCCGACCCGCTTTGTCATAGTCTTTCTGACGAAACAAAAGCTTGCCGTTCAACTTATGAACGTAGGGGTTGACGATCTTCTTACTGGCCGCAATCTGTAGACATTCGGCTGCCAGATCCGGCTTGCCGCGCTCGTCGTAAAGCGCCGCGAGGCCGAAGAAATGGGCCGAATCGATCGCGTTTCGGCGAATCTGCTCGCGCCAGACGGCCTCGGCATCCTTGGCCGATTCGCCCAGGCTCTGGCGATAGCTCTTGCGCACTTCCGCCTGGTTGAGATGGATTCCCATATTGTGGGGTGCGAAGCGCCGAGCAAGCTTAAAGAGCTCGTCCGCTTCCTCGTACAGGTCGCGGTCGGCGAAGCGCTTGGCCAGCGCCGTGAGCGTCTCCAGATCGACCGGAGGCTTGTTCGATAGGGACATGGAGCCGTCCAGCATATCACGATGCCAGGGGCGGAGCACGTTGGAGGATGTATTGCTAATCGACTATGATACTGCCAGGGGAACGGTAACGAGGAGACCGGATGAGCGAGCCGCGACGATTGCCGGTAGACCGAGACGAGCGATGGCTGCGGTAATGGCAAGCAAGACGTTCGATCCGACGGAAGCCGCTTGGAAGGGCATCGAGCTCTGCCGGGAAGGCGATTGGAACGAGGGGCTCTATTGGCTGAGCCAGGCCGCTGCCACAGACGACGGGCTGGGCAATCTGCCGGCTCTCTTCTATGCCTACCTGGGCTATGGTGTCGCCAAGTACCAGAAGCAGGAGCAGCAAGGCCTGAGCCTCTGCCGCCGGGCAGTCGACCTCGAGCTCTATCAGCCCGAGACCTACTACTTCCTGGCCCGCACCCATCTCCTCCTCGGTGATCGTCGCCAAGCTTTCCAGGTCGTCGAGCGCGGGCTGCGGGTCGATGCCAGCCACTCCGGTCTGCTCGAGCTGCGGGCCGACCTCGGCGAGCGGCGGCCGCCCGTTCTACCGTTTCTGGCCCGACGGCACCCGTTCAATCGCTGGTTGGGGTTGGCGCGGCACCGGCTGTTCGGTCGGCGCGCCAGCTGAGCGGCTGCTAGCGAATGCTGGAAAAGCTCGACCTCGATCGGCGGCTCGACAAGGCGGACTACCGCCACCGCCTACCCCTACTGCAGGCCAGGCTGCTTCAGTTGCAGCAGGCTTGTTGGCGGGCCAACATCCCCAGCGTTCTGGTCTTCGAGGGCTGGGATGGCGCCGGCAAGGGCAGTAGTATCCGCAAGTTGACCGAGCGCTTGGAGCCGCGTGGGTACCGGCTGTCCTATCTCACCGATCGCCAACGCACGCACGAAAAAAGGCTGCCTTGGATGCGGCGTTTCTGGCTCGAGATTCCGCACTACGGGCAGATGACGATCTTCCATCGTAGCTGGAATCGCAAGGCGATTCTGGATCGCGCCAATGGCCGGCTGAGCGAGCTTGAGTGGCACCGCGTCTTTCGCGACATCCTCGATTTCGAGCGCTCGCTGTCCGATGATGGCTACGTCTTTATCAAGTGCTTTCTCCACATCTCCAAGAAGGAGCGCCGCAAGCGCTACAAGGCGATGGAGAAAGATCCCGCCACCAGCTGGCGCATCACCCGCCGCAGTTGGCAGCATCACCGGCGTTACGAGGAGCTTGTGCCGCTGGTGGAGTGGATGTTGGAGCGCACCGAGACCGCCTGGGCGCCGTGGCGGTTCATCGAGGCGAACGACCGGCGTTGGGCCCGAATCAGCGTGTTCGAGACTGTCATCCGGCGCCTGGAAGAGGCGCTCTCCGCCGCTGGCAACGAGCTGCCGGAGATCGAAGACACGGACACCGCAGCAAGTGGCGGCGAGGGAACCTGATGTTGAACTCGGTCGATCTCTCGCTGCGCCTCGACAAGTCGAAGTACGACGCCCGGCGGCTGCACTATCAGCTGCAGCTGCGGGAGCTGGCCCATTGGCTTTACCTGCAGCAGCGCTCGCTGGTCCTGGTCTTCGAAGGCTGGGATGCTGCCGGCAAGGGTGGGGCCATCCGGCGCCTGACCTCCAAGATCGATCCACGCGGCTTCGAAGTCTTGCCGATTGCCGCACCGGCCGGCGACGAGCGGTCCCATCACTACATGTGGCGCTTCTGGCGTCGGTTGCTGCCGCCGCACGAGAAGCAGATCCTGATTTTCGAC